>NZ_JBWJVM010000033.1:0-91139 GCF_056428985.1 Streptomyces sp. CA189
GCCGTGAAGCGAAGCCTCAAGCAGATCCAGTACCGACCACACCTCGTCGACGGATGCCTCGCAGGAACCGGTCTGATCATGGACGACTGACCACGATCAACCCGACATCACCCAATCAAGTTCAGTAGCCACGTCTTCCGGCCATGGCTCCGGGTCCATCTGGTGCAGCTCCTTGACAATTCGAGGACTACGCCAATGACATTCAGGCCCGCCAAGTAAAGGGACGGAGCGTCGCACCGCCTGAACTCGGGGCACTCCACAGATGAAATTCAGCCATGATCACCAACCTCTCCGCGGCCTGGCATTCGCACCACTTCGCCAGAGATCCATTACATAGAAAGACTAGCCGCGCTGGAACCTTCACTTCGAAGACCCCCCTATCAGCCCTCCATCGATTCAATGGCCGGAAGTCGCGAACCCAGGCTTCGTTCCTCACGTCGAAGGTCGCACCCCGGGTCAACCTTCAGAAACGAGGCACGGGTGGGGTTTACCCTTTCGGTGCGTGCGCCGGGTTGCCGGAAATTCGCGACATTGGTCGACAAGCGGTCGATTCAATGACCTCGTATGCGACAGACCGTCATGTTAGCGTTCCAAGCGTTGATCATTCGTTATGACGACAAAGCGGCGAGTACAGGTACCGGCGGATCCACCACTTCCCCCGAGACTGGGTTTCCCGGACTGGTGCCCCAACAATGGAACCAGCCGTTCCGCCATGCGCGCCCTCATCCGCACTCGCCATCGCCGACGCATGGCCGAGCGGAACGCCATCAACCTTTTCCTCGATCTCGCCCAGCGTGCACCGTGGCAGCCCGACGGCGGAAAGCGCTGATCGTTTCATCTTCCAAAGAATCCGGACCTCGCATCCAGTTGACCCGTCACGGCGGTGACACAGAGGAGAATCGCATGGACTTTCGCCAGTCGAAAAAGCTCGACGACGTCTGCTACGAGATCCGAGGACCGGTCGTCGAGCGCGCCAACGCGTTGGAGGAGGCCGGCCACAGGGTGCTCCGGCTGAACACCGGCAACCCTGCACTGTTCGGCTTCGAGGCTCCTGAAGAAGTCGTTCAGGACGTGATCCGGATGCTGCCGCTCTCGCACGGCTACAGCGACTCGCGAGGAATTCTTTCCGCCCGCCGTGCGGTTGCTCAGCACTACCAGCAGCGGGGCTTCCTGGATATCGACGTGGACGACGTCTTCCTCGGCAACGGCGTCTCCGAGCTGGTGTCGATGGCGGTTCAGGCTCTTCTGGACGACGGTGACGAGGTGCTGATCCCAGCTCCTGACTTCCCGCTGTGGACGGCGGTCACCACGCTCGCCGGCGGCACGCCGGTCCACTACGTCTGCGACGAGCACGCCGACTGGCTCCCCGACCTCGCCGACATGGAATCGAAGATCACGGATCGCACCAAGGCGGTGGTGATCATCAATCCGAACAATCCCACCGGCGCCGTATACCCGCCGGACATTCTCGAGGGAATCCTCGAACTCGCCCGTCGCCACCACCTGATGGTGTTCGTCGACGAGATCTACGACAAGATCCTCTATGACGGCCTGGAACACACGAGCGCGGCGACGCTGGCGCCAGATGTGGTGTGTCTGACGTTCAGCGGTCTGTCCAAGGCATACCGAGTCGCAGGATTCCGGTCCGGATGGCTCGTCGTTTCCGGCCCCCGAGAGCACGCGAAGGGCTACCTCGAGGGTCTCTTCACTCTTGCCTCGATGCGACTGTGCCCCAACGTACCGGGCCAGCACGCCATCCAAGCCTCACTCGGGGGGCGCCAGAGCATCCAGGATCTCGTTCTGCCCGGCGGTCGCCTCCACGAACAACGCAACCGCGCATGGGAGAAGCTCAACGAGATTCCCGGCGTCTCCTGCGTCAAGCCCAAGGGGGCGCTCTACGCTTTCCCGCGCCTCGATCCCAAGGTGCACAAGATCCACGATGACGAGAAGTTCGTGCTCGACCTGCTGCTCCAGGAAAAGATTCAGGTCGTGCAGGGCAGCGGGTTCAACTTGGGCCGAACCGACCACTTTCGCATCCTCACGCTCCCCCGCGCCGATGTCCTCGAGGATGCGATCAGCCGCATCGGCCACTTCCTGGACGGATACCGTCAATGACCTTGAACTACGGCAGCACGACGTCGAGTTGGCACCGGTGACGGTGGTTCCTGAAGCAAGGAGGAGTGCGAACACTTTGTCCATGCGAATTGTGATCTTGTGCGGTGGAGAAAGCGCGGAGCGCGAAGTGTCGCTGGCCTCGGGGGGTTCGGTCGCCCGGGCCCTGTTGGAGCGCGGACACGAGGTGGTCCTGGTGGACCCCGCCGCCAGGTGCGGCGGGCGTCCGCTTCACCGGCGCGGGCAGCTCGGCCTGCGCGGCGGCCGGGCGCCGGCGGGGTCCCGGAGGAGGTGCGGCGGCTGGTGGCCGCGGGACCGGTGGTGACGAAGCCGGTGGCGGACGGGTCGAGCGTGTCGGTGACGCGGGTCGACTCCCCCGCCGAGCTGGCCCGCATGGCCGCCGGGGCGGGACCGGGCGGGGTCGAGCTCCTGGTGGAGCCGTTCCTGCCGGGGCGGGAGTTCACCGTCGCCGTGGTGGGTGACCAGGTGCTCCCCGTCGTTGAGATCGAGCTGACCACACCGCTGTTCGACTACACGGCCAAGTACCAGCCCGAGGCCGTGAGCGAGGTGTGTCCGGCGCGGGTTCCGGCCGATTCGCGTCCCGGCTGCAGGATCTGGCGCTGCGCGCGCACGAGGCGCTCGGCTTCGGGAGCGGCACCTACTCGCGTACCGACTTCCGCTGCGACGCCGCCGGCGAACCGATGTGCCTGGAGGTCAACGCGCTTCCGGGCCTGACGACGACGAGTCTGCTGCCCCTGGCGGCAGCCGGCGCGGAGTGGACCTACCCGGATCTGATCGAGCGCCTCGTGGAGCTCGCGGCGGCGAGCTGACGCACGGCGGCCGGGGGCGTCAGTCGTGGTCCCGGCACCCCCCATGGGCTTGTCCGACGGCAGGGCCCGCCCGGACCGGGGTGGCGGCCGGTCAGGTGTGCTCGGTCGGGACGCACAGGACCGGGACCGGGGAGAGGTGCAGGAGTTTGTGCGGGGTGGATCCGAGCAGGGCGCCGCGGATCGGGCTGTCGCCCCAGCTCCCCACGATGATCACCCGGGCACCGTGCCGCTCGGCGGCGTCGAGCAGCGCCTGGGCCGGTTTCGCGTCGGCCACCTCGACCGTGGACGGCACTCCCGCCTCGTCGGCGGCCTCCACCGCGCGGGAGAGCGCGCTGCGGCCGGCCTCCCGTACGGCCTCCCGGTGCGCGCGGTACTCCTCGCCGGTGGGGCCCGGGGCGGCGGCCCCGTAGACGAGGACGAGCGGCTCGCCGAAGGCGGCGGCCACCTCCAGGGCCACGCGCAGGGCGCGCTCGGCGCCGGGCGACTCGTCGTACCCGAGGACGACGGACATCGGGGCTCCTCTCCGGCTTCCGGTCAGCGCTGGGGACTACGGGACTGCGGGACTGCGGGACTGCGGGATCAGGGCTTCGGCTCTTCCGGCGTTCGGGGCTTCTTCGCCGCGTGGACGAGCGCCGGGTCGGCGACACCGCGCCGCTCCTGCCAGAAGCGGCCGTCCCTGATCCGCCAGAAGCACATGACGAGCACGCCGACGACGCCGATGCCGATGCCGATGACGAGCGGCGGGCCGAGGCCGAACCAGGAGACGCCGCTCGCCGAGTTCTCCGGGTCGGACATGTCGTCGACCGACTGCACGAGCAGCCAGGCCAGCAGGCCGGCGCCGAGGACCGGACCGAGGCCGATCAGCAGGAAGTTGTGGACGCTCTCCAGCAGGTGGCGGCGGTAGTAGACGGCGCAGGCCAGGCCGGTGAGCGCGTAGTAGAAGGAGATCAGCAGGGAGAGGGCGGTCAGGGAGTCCAGGAGGGCGTTCTCGCTGATCTGGTTGACGGCGAGGTACCAGGCGATGGCGATGCCGGCCACCCACCAGGTGCTCACGTCCGGGGTGCGGAACCGGGGGTGGATGTGCGAGAGGTTCGGCGGCAGCGCGTGCCGGCGGGCCATGGACAGGGCGGTTCGGGAGGCGGGGATGATCGTGGTCTGGGTGGACGCGAGCGCGGAGGTGCAGACGGCGAGCAGGACGACCCAGTCCCAGCCGCCCATGACCTCGTGCGCGAGGACCGCGAAGACGGCCTCCTCCTCCGCGGCGTTCTCGGAGAGGAACTTCGTCCCGGCGTAGCCGACGACCGCGAAGCCGACGGACAGGTACGTCACCAGCAGGACGACGGTGGACCAGATGCCGGCCTTGCCCGGTGCGGTGGCCGAGTTCTCGACCTCCTCGGTGAGGTTGACCGCCGACTCCCAGCCCCAGTAGATGAACACGCCGAGCAGCAGTCCGCCGGTGAGGGCGGCGCCGCCGGCGCCGAAGGGGTTGAGCCACTCGAGCGCCGGTCTGGTGCCGTCGAGGCTGCTGGTGCCGGCGTAGACGCGGTAGAGGGCGACGACGGCGAACACCAGGAGGAAGAAGACCTGGGCGAGGATCAGGACGTCCTGGAGCCGGGCCGACATCTCGGTGCCGATGACGCAGACGGCCGTCATGGCCAGGATCACGACGACGGTCAGGCTCTGGCGCAGTGCCTCGTTCGCCGCCCAGCTGTCGAGTCCGGCGGCGAGCAGCCCGAAGTGGACGGCCACGTCGGCCAGCGAGCCGATGACGAGGACGCCGGTCATCGCGATGGCCCAGCCGCCGAGCCAGCCCGCCCAGGGGCCCATGGCGCGCGTCACCCAGGAGAAGGTGGTTCCGCAGTCCTGGTCGACCTTGTTGAGGTAGTAGAAGGCGGCGGCGATCAGCAGCATCGGGACGAAGGAGGCGAGCATGACGCCGGGTGCGTAAATGCCGGCGAGCGCGACGATCGGCCCGATGACCGCGGCCAGGGAGTAGGCGGGCGACGTCGAGTTCAGGCCGATGACGAGCGCGTCGAGGAAGCCGATCGCGTTGGCCTTGAGCCCTGGTTCGGCGGCGGTGCCGGTGCCGGCCGGGTCCGTGACGGCCCTCGCTCCCGGTTTCGGCCCCGGAACGGGTTCCGGGGGCTCAGGGGGCACGCCGTCCGAGCCATGGTGGGCCATGTACGCATCGTCACGCAGACGGGGCCCGCGCGCGAGGCGGGAGCGTCACGGGAGCCTCAGGGGCGGGTGTTCCAGCCCGCGACGACGGGCAGGCCGTGCTCCGTGGACAGCATGCTGAAGGTGCCCGTACGGAGCAGGAAGAGGCGTCCGGCCTCGGGCGGCAGACCGAGGTAGCGGGCGGTCAGTACGCGCAGCAGGTGCGCGTGGGCCACCAGGACGACATTGCCCCGGTCGGCGCGCAGCACCTCGGCCGCCCGGGCGAGCACCCGGTCCGCGCGGGCGCCGACCTGGGCGGCGTTCTCGCCGGGGTGCTCCTCGTCGCCGGGCGGTACCCCGTCGGTCCACAGGGACCAGCCGGGTCGCTCGCGCAGGATCTCGGCGGTGGTGATGCCCTCGTAGCCGCCGTAGTCCCACTCGTACAGGTCGGGGTCGGTGACCGCGCCGGTCAGGCCGGCGAGCTCGGCGGTGGCGGCGGCCCTGCGCAGCGGGCTGGTCAGGACCAGGGCGGGGCTGCGGTCGCGGAAGTACGGGAAGAGCGAGATGGCCTCCTCGACACCGCGCGGGGCCAGCGGGACGTCGGTGCGCCCGGTGTGCCGTCCGGTCGCGCTCCACGCGGTCTCGCCGTGCCTCACCAGCAGCAGATCGCTCACTCTCCGGACCCTAGTCGCTGCGGCACCGGGCCGCAGGCCGGCGGTCCCTGCGGCGCTTCGGGGCCGGGGAGACCGTCAGGAAATCGATGCGCAAGCGGTGCAAGTTGGCCGGAGGGGCCGCCCTCGCGAGGCTCGGGGCATGGACGACCAGGACGACACCCGGCTGGCGGCGGGTTTCACGGCGGGCGACGAGGACTGCGTGGCAGCGGTCTACCGGCGCTGGCGGCCGCTGGTTCACGCGCTCGCGAGGCGCGCGCTCGGTGACGAGCGGGAGGCCGAGGACGTGACCCAGCAGGTCTTCCTCGCCGCGTGGCGGGGCCGCGCCGGGTACCGGCCCGGGCCGGGCGGCCTCGGGGCCTGGCTGACCGGCATCACCCGGCACAAGGTGGCCGACGCCCTGGAGGCCCGCACCCGGCGGGCCCGGGTGGTCGAGGCGGCCGCGCGCGTCTGCGCCCAGGGCCGGCCGGAACCGGAGCCGGGACCGGAGCGGGCCGTGGAACGGGTGGTGCTACTCGGCGAGTTGGCGCGGCTGCCGTCGGCGCAGCAGCGGGTGCTGCGGCTCGCGTTCTACGCGGACCTGACCCAGGCGCAGATCGCGGAACGCACCGGGCTCCCGCTCGGTACCGTCAAGAGCCACATGCGGCGGGCGCTGCACCTCCTGCGGCAGTCCCTGGAGCAGCCCCTGAAGCAGTCCTCGGAGCAGTCCTTGGAGCAGTCCTTGGAGCGCGGAGTGCCACAACCGATTCGATGACGGCCAGCCCCGAGCGGAGCCCGAACAGCCGCTCGGCGCGGGCGGGCGGGACCGCGGCTCCGGCGCCCCAGCCGGGCCCGGCGAGCAGCAGCGCCGAGTGGCCGCGGGCGCCGCGCGGGCCCCACTCGATGCCCGCCACCGACCTGGCGAGCGCGGCGTCGGCGGTCGTACGGGACTGCGCCCACAGGACGACGGCCCGCGGCCCCGTCCGCCGGACGGCCTCGCACAGCGCGTCGGCGGTCAGGGCCGCTCCGAACATCCGCACCGGCAGGGCCCGTTCGCCGAGGGCGGCGGCCAGCGCCTCCATCGGCAGGCTGTGCTGCTCCCCGGGTGCGCAGGCCAGCAGCACGGGCGGGGCCGGGATCGGCTCCGGGGCGGGCCGGATCCGGTGCAGGGCCGCGGAGACGTACCAGGACAGGAGGTGTTCGACCTCGACGTAACGCTCCCCGGCCGAGGCCCACTTGCGGCCCACCGCGTGCAGGGTCGGCGCGATGACCTCTTCCCAGGCGGTGACCGGGCCCAGCTCCGCGAGCACATTCGCCAGCAGGTCCTCCACGGCCGGCGCGTCCAGCCGTACGGCGGCCCGCGCGAGCCCCCTGCACTCCGGGCGGACGTCCCCGAGGTGCAGCGCGCGGGGCCCGCCGGGGGTCGCGGCCGCGGTGGGAGCCGCCGCGGCCGGGGTGTCCCTGGCGGCGCCCCGGGCCACCCGGGCGGCCTCGGACGGCGGTGCGCCCTGGGCGGTGAGCCGGCACATCAGCTCCAGCCGTGCGATGTCCCCGGGGGTCCAGCGCCGGTGCCGGCCCGCTTCGCGGCGGGCCGGGCCGATGGCGTAGCGGCGCTCCCAGGAGCGGAGCGTGGTCGGCGAGACCCCGAGGCGCCGGGCGACGGCGCCGGTGCCGAGCGCGACGGGCGGGGGCTGCGGGGGTTCGGGCTCCACCTCTCCACCGTACGGCGAGGCGGGCCGGCGGGCGGTCACCCGGATCCCCGGCCCGCCTCGCGGCCCCTGCGGAAGCGGTCGAGGCCGTCGGCGAGGCCGACCACCGGGTCGGGGTAGTCGTAGCGCGCCCGTTCCAGGCCGGGGAGCCGCCAGGGCTCGTGCACGCGTGGTGCGGGGAGTCCGGCCAGTTCGGGAACCCAGCGGTGGACGTATCCGCCGTCGGGGTCGTAACGCAGGCCCTGGCGCACCGGGTTGAGGACCCGGTTGGGGCGGGTGTCGGTGCCGGTGCCCGCCGCCCACTGCCAGTTGAGCTGGTTGTTGGCGAGGTCTCCGTCGACGAGGAGCTCCATGAAGTGGCGTGCTCCGACGCGCCAGTCGACGTCCAGGGTCTTGGTGAGGAAGCTCGCGGCCAGCAGCCGGCCGCGGTTGTGCATCCAGCCCTCGTGGGCCAGTTGGCGCATGGCCGCGTCGACGACCGGGTAGCCGGTGCGGCCCTCCTTCCAGGCCCGGGTCTCCTCCTCGGCGGCGGGGCCGGTGCGCCAGCGGTCGCCCCGGTCCCGGTAGTCCGCGGCGGCGGCCCCGGGCCTGGCCGCGAGCACCTGGTGGTGGAAGTCGCGCCAGCACAACTGCCGTACGAAGGCTTCCGCGCCGGGGCCGCCGGCGGCGCGGGCGCGGTGTACGGCCTCGGTGGGCGAGAGCGTGCCGAAGTGCAGGTGCGGGGAGAGCCGGGAGGTGGCGTCGCCGGCCAGGTCGTCGTGGGTCTCGGGGTAGCGGTCGATGCCGGAGCGCAGCCACCGGGCCGGCAGCCGGCGCGCCTCGGGCTCCCCGCCCGGGGCGAGGCCCGGGGAGGTGCCGGTGACGGCGGCGCGCTCGGGCAGGGGCTCGGAGCGGATCGCGTCGGGCACCGGGACGGCGCGGGGCGCGGGGGCGGCGGCCCGCAGGGGGTGCTCCGACCAGTGGCGGTGGTACGGGGTGAAGACGGCGAAGTGGTCGGACCCGGTGGCCCCGGAGGGAGTGACGGCCCCGGGGGCGACCGCGGTGATCACCGCGTCGTGGACGTGGAACCGCCGACCCTCGGCTTCGAGGGCCTCGCGCAGCCGTTCCTCCCGGGCGTGCGCGTAGGCGCTGACTCCGGCCGCCATGTGCACCTCGTCGGCGTCTGCCTCCCGTACGAGGGCCATGGTCGCGGCGACCGGATCGCCGGACCGTACGACGAGGCGGCCGCCGCGGGAGCGCAGCCCGGCGTCGAGGCCGGCGAGGCAGTCGGCGAGGAAGGCGAGCCGGTTGGGCGGGGCGGCGACGGCCGGGTCGCGCACGAAGAGCGGCACCACCTGCTCGGAGGAGGACAGGGCGGCCCGCAGCGGCGGATGGTCGTGCAGCCGGAGGTCGGAGGTGTAGAGGACCACCGCGACGTTCATGGGGTTCGCTCCGCGTGGGTGGGGATGTGGGGACGGGTGTCGTGAGGTACTTCGCCGCCGGACCCGCTCCCGGATGCGGGGGCGCTGCCGCGCGGGTGACGAAGCCCGTCCGAGACCCGCCCGAGACCCGCCCGACGGCCCGCCTGACGGCCTGGCCGACGGCCCGGCCGGGACGGCGGGCGCAGCCGGGTCGGATGGTCGAGTAGCCGGTAACTGGCCGGAACGGAATGGAATATGACATTCCGTCACAAACCTGTGACACGGAACGGACGCATCCATGCCATCCGCTTCCTAGATTCGTCACAGCAGCCCGCCCGGACTCGTGGCCCCGCACCGAGCACGCGGCATGCGGCCCTTTCCTTCCCAACAGGCCCACTAGGCCGTCCCCACTCCACGGAGTCGCTCATGTCCTTCCGCACGTCCGGCCGCACCTTCCTCCGCACCACCGCCGTCACCACCGCCCTCGCCGCAGCCGTACTCGCCCCGGCCGCCTCCGCCTCCGCCGACAGCACGTCGTCCCCTTCGAAGTGCGTGGTGGTCAAGGAAGCCTGGATCGGCGCCGGTACCGACGCGGTGATGACCATCGCCCCCTCCGGGCCGTCCGTCTCCTTCAAGGACGCGGGAAGCGGCAAGGCACTCTCCGAGCGGCTCGACCGCACGCACCCGAAGCTCCCCGCGAACGCCGGATTCCTCGCCGAGATCCTCGACCCGAACGGCCCCGCCCCGAAGCTCCGCACCAACATGGAGGGCGGCGGCCACAAGGCGAGCGTCAAGGACTTCCCCAAGCTCCCCAAGGGCTGCACCTTCAACTACGGCAAGGGCACGGGCCAGACCAAGGACGTGCCCAAGGGCGGCGTCGCCGCCGGAGCCGAATACGGGCAGGGCACCGACCCGGCGCTGATCGCGGCGGGCGGCGCACTGGCCGCGGTGGCCGCCGCGGGTCTGGGCTTCGCCGTCAAGCGCCGCCGGGCGGCACCGGCCGGCCGCTGATCCCCCGGCCACGGGGCTACGCCGCACCCTCGTCGGCATCGCCCGCGCGCTCCGCCGCGCGGGCGATGTTGCGTGCCATGCCGCCGAAGACGACGGCGTGGAACGGTGACACGCTCCACCAGTACAGATGGCCGAGCAGGCCGTGCGGATGGAACAGGGCCCGCTGGCGGTAGCGGGATCCGGCCTCCCCCGGGGACGGCGGATCGGCGTGCAGCTCCAGCCAGGCCAGCCCGGGCAGCCGCATTTCCGCGCGCAGCCGCAGCAGCCGGCCCGGTTCGATCTCCTCCACCCGCCAGAAGTCCAGCGAGTCCCCCACCCGCAGCCGGGCCGCGTCCCGGCGGCCGCGCCGGATGCCGACTCCGCCGACGAGCCGGTCCAGCCAGCCCCGTACGGCCCAGGCACGTGGGAAGGAGTACCAGCCGTTCTCCCCGCCGATGCCCTCCACCACCCGCCACAGCGCCTCGGCCGGGGCCTCGACGGTCAGCTCCCGGCGGTCGGTGTAGAGGCTGCCGCCCGCCCAGTCGGGGTCGGTGGGCAGCGGGTCGCTCGGCGCGCCCGGGACGGCGGCGGAGGACCAGCGGGTGGTCACCTTGGCCTCGCGGATCCGCCGCAGGGCCAGCGCGAGGGCCTCGTCGAAGCCGACGGGCGCGCCCGGCGGGTCCGGGACGTGGTCGGCGATGTCGTGCTCCGCGCACACCACCTCGTGCCGCAGGGATTCGGCGAGCGGCCGGGCCAGTGCCCTCGGCACGGGGGTGACCAGGCCGATCCAGTGGCTGGACAGCCTCGGGGTGAGCATCGGGACCCGCAGGATGAGCCGGGCGGGCAGCCGCGCGACGGCGGCGTAGCGGCGCATCATCTCCTCGTACGTGAGCACGTCGGGCCCGCCGATGTCGAAGGCCCGGTTCACCTCGGACGGCATGCCGGCGCTGCCGACGAGGTAGCGCAGCACGTCGCGGACGGCGATGGGCTGGCAGCGGGTGCCGACCCAGCTCGGGGTGACCATGACGGGCAGCCGTTCGGTCAGGTAGCGCAGCATCTCGAAGGAGGCGGACCCGGACCCGATGACGACGGCGGCGCGCAGCACCGTCGCCGGAACGGCCCCGGCGAGGAAGATCTCCCCGACTTCGGCGCGGGAGCGCAGGTGGGGCGAGAGGGACCGGACGGGGATGTCCCCGGGGGTGAGGCCGCCGAGGTAGACGATGCGGCGGACCCCGGCGGCGCGGGCCTCTTCCGCGAACGCCCGAGCGGCCTCCCGGTCGCGTTCCTCGAAGCCGGATCCGGTGCCGAGGGAGTGCACGAGGTAGTAGGCGACGTCGATGCCGGTCATCGCCCCGGCGAGGGACGAGGGGGCGGTGACGTCTCCCCGGACGATCTCGGCATCCCCGGCCCAGGGATGGTCGCGCAGTTTCTCCGGGGCGCGGGCCAGGCAGCGGACCCGGTGCCCGGCGTCCAGGAGTTCGGGTACGAGGCGTCCGCCGATGTATCCGGTGGCCCCGGTGACCAGGCAGTTCTTGCCCGTCATGGTTGTCTCCGCTCTTCGCGCCCTGTTCCTCGGTACCCCCACCCCCTCCCTCCCTCCGATTCTCCGCGGCGCGCCGGATCGGATGCGGGATTCCCCCGTACGGCACATCCAAGACCCCCCTCGGCTCCGAAGTAGGGGGTGACGGGGGCGCCCAGGGGCGACGGCTGCCCCGGGCGACGGAGTGCCCCGGGCTGCGGGGTGACGAGGGAGGAACACGATGACCGAGCGAGGGGCGCCGCGCCCGCGGACGGCCGTGATCGGCGGGGGCGTGTCGGGACTGACGGCGGCGTACGTCCTGGCGCGCTCGCACGAGGTGACCCTGTACGAGGCGGACGACCGGCTGGGCGGGCACGCGCACACCCACGAGCTGAAGGGGCCGGACGGGGTGGTGCGGGCGGTGGATTCGGGTTTCATCGTCCACAACGACCGTACCTACCCCCAACTGCCGCGCCTCTTCGACGAGTTGGGAGTGACCACTCGGCCGACGACGATGAGCCTGTCGGTCCGCTGCGAGGGATGCGGGCTGGAGTACGCGGGGGCGCGGGGGCCGGGCGGGCTCTTCGCCCGGCGCCGGTCCGCCGTGAACCCGCAGTACTTGCGGATGCTGGCACGGATCCCGGCGTTCCACCGGCGGGCCAGGCGGCTGCTGGCCGCTGCCGGCGCCGAGGGCGACACCCACGCGGACACTCGCGCCGGTACCCACGCAGACGCAGACGCCGCCGGGATCACCTTGGCCGAGTTCCTGGAACGGGGCCGCTTCGGGGCCTACTTCACCGCGCACTTCGCGATCCCGCTGGTGGCTTCGGTGTGGTCCTGCCCGCCGGACACGGCGCTCGGATACCCGGCCCGGTACCTGTTCCGGTTCCTGGAGCACCACGGCATGCTGTCGGTGGGCGGCTCGCCGCGCTGGCGTACGGTCGAGGGCGGCTCGGCCCGCTACGTGGAGCGGCTCCGCGAACGGCTGGACACCGTGTACCTGGCCGCTCCGGTACGGGCGCTCGCGCGCACCCCGCAGGGCGTGTCGGTCACCACCGCCGGCGGGGCCACCGCCCTCTACGACGCGGTGGTCGTCGCCGTCCACGCCGATCAGGCGCTGCGCCTGCTGGCCGATCCCACGGACGCGGAACGCACCGCGCTCGGCGCCTTCCGCTACTCCCGCAACCGGACCGTGCTGCACACCGACACCTCGGTGCTGCCGCGCACGCCGGGCGCCCGCGGCTGCTGGAACTACCGCCTGTCGGGGTGCCGGCCGGCCGACGCGGACGTACGGGTCAGCTACGACATGAACCGGCTCCAGGGACTGGACGGGCCGGAGCCTTACGTGGTCACGCTCAAGGCGGGCGATGCGGTCAGGCCGGAGCTGGTCCTGGCCGAGATGGAGTACGAACACCCCGTCTACACCACGGAGTCGGTGGCCGCCCAGCGGCTCCTGCCGGCACTGTCGGGGCCGGTGACGGCCTTCGCCGGCGCCTACCACGGGTGGGGGTTCCACGAGGACGGCTGCCGCTCGGGCGTGGCGGCGGCCGCCGCGCTGGGGGTGACGTGGTGAACCCCGGCCCTGCGGAGTCCGGCCCGGCGGCGCTCGGCCCGGCGGTTCCCCACCCGGCCGAGCCCCGCCTCTACCTGGCCGACATCCGGCACGTCCGGTCGGGCGGGAGCCGCTACCGGCTGCGGCACCGCACGTACCTGTGGCTGGTGGACCTCGACCGGCTCCCCCGCCTCCCCCGCCCGTTGCGGCCGCTCGCCCGGTTCGACGCGCGCGACCACTTCGGCGGCGGCGCCCCCTCGATCCGGGCCGGACTGGACGCGTTCCTCGCAGCGCGCGGCGCCGGACTCCCGCCGGGTTCACGGGTGTTGATGCTGGCGCACGCCCGGGTCCTCGGCCATGTCTTCAACCCGCTGACCGTCTACTGGTGTCACGGACCGGACGGCTCCCTGCGCCAGGTGGTCGCCGAGGTGCACAACACGTACGGCGAACGGCACTGCTACCTGCTCCCTCCGGAAACCGCCCGGGGCGACCGCGGCGACCTCGACGTCGCCCCGGTCCCCAAGGAGTTCTACGTCTCCCCCTTCCTCCGGGTGGAAGGGGCCTACCGCATGCAGCTGCCCGAGCCGGGCGAACACCTCGCGCTGACCGTCCGGCTGGCCGGCGGCAGCGACGGTGCCCGCCTGACCGCGACCGTCCGCGGCGAGCGCCGCCCCGCCGGAGTCCGCGGGCTGCTGCGCGCCGCGCTGCGCCGGCCCTGGTCCACCGCCGCCGTCAGCGTCGGCATCCGCTTCCACGGCGTCCGGCTGTGGCTGCGCGGCCTGCCGGTCCGGCCGCGCCCCCGACACGTACCCCAGGAGGGCCCGAAGTGAGCACGTCGACCACCACCACCGCCACCGCCCCGGCCGTGCCGCCCTGTTCCCGGGCCAGGGCGGCCGTCGGGCGGCTGCTGATCCGCCGGGCCCTGGACCGGCTGCCGCTCCAGGTCCGGATGGGTCCCGACGGGACCCTGGGGCGGGGCGGCCCCGCCATGGCGGTGTACTACCCGGACGCCTCCGAGCGCCGGATCGCGGCCGAGGGGCTGATCGGCTTCGGCGAGTCGTACCTGGCCGGGGAGTGGGACGCGCGCGACCCGGTCGCCGTCCTGACGGTGCTGGCCGGGCACGTGACGGGGCTGGTCCCGGCCCCGCTCCAGCGGCTGCGCGGCCTGTGGGCCGCCCGGCACCCCGCCTCGGACCGCAACACCCCCGACGGCTCGCGGACGAACATCCAACGCCACTACGACCTGTCGAACGAGCTCTTCGCCGAGTTCCTCGACCCGACGATGACCTACTCCTCGGCGGTGTTCCGCACCCTGCCCGCCGGCCGCGAGCAGCACGCCGAGGCCCAGCACCGCAAGATCGACATGCTGCTGGACCTGGCGGAGACCGGCCCCGGCACCCGGTTGCTGGAGATCGGCACGGGCTGGGGCGAGCTGGCCGTACGGGCCGCCCGGCGCGGTGCGCACGTGGTCACCCTGACGCTCTCGCGGGAGCAGCGGGAGCTGGCCCTGCGCCGGATCGCGGCCGCCGGGCTGTCCGACCGCGTCGAGGTGCGGCTGTGCGACTACCGGGAGGCCGAGGGGAGCTACGACGCCATCGTGAGCGTCGAGATGATCGAGGCGGTCGGCGCCGAGTACTGGCCGGTGTACTTCGCCACTCTGGACCGGCTGCTGGCGCCCGGCGGACGGGTGGCGCTCCAGGCGATCACCATGCCGCACGAGCGGATGCTGGCCACCAGGGACACGTACACCTGGATCCACAAGTACATCTTCCCCGGCGGGATGCTGCCGTCCGTGCGGGTGGTGGAGGAGATGGCGCGCTCGCACACCGGGCTGCGCGTGACCCGCTCCGAGGCCTACGGGGCCCACTACACGCAGACGCTGCGGCTGTGGCGGGAGCGCTTCGCCGAGCGGGCCGACCGGGTGGCGGAGCTGGGCTTCGACGCGACGTTCCGGCGGATGTGGACCTTCTAACTGGCGTACTGCGAGGCCGGTTTCGCCTCGGGCTACCTGGACGTGCACCAGTTCCTGCTGACCCGCACGGCCCCGGAGGGGCTCGCGGCGGGCGGCGGTCCCCGGTGAACTGGGGCGCCTTCGGACTCAACCTGGCCGTCTCGGCGGGGGCGGCCCTCGCCGTCATGCTGGCCGCCTTCGCCGTCGGGGTCCGGCTGCGCAGGCACCGCGGGGTGGACGTGGCCTGGGGCCTGGGCTTCGTCTCCGTCGCGGTGGCCACGTACGCGCTGTCGGGCGGCCGGCACCCGCTGCCCGCGGTCCTGGCGGTGCTGTGGGGCCTGCGGCTGGCCGGGCACATCGCGCGGCGCGGCCAGGGGCACGGCGAGGACCCGCGCTACGAGCGGATGTCGGCCAAGGCCCCGGGCAACCGGAACCTGTACGCGCTGCGCATGGTCTACCTGCTCCAGGCGGCCCTGGTCTGGCTGGTCTCGCTGCCCGTCCAGGCGGCGGCGTACGCGACCGGTCGCCCCGGGGCCCTGGCGGTGGCGGGTACGGCGCTGTGGCTGTGCGGGCTGCTCTTCGAGGCGGTCGGCGACCACCAGCTGGCCCGGTTCAAGGCCGATCCCGCGAACCGGGGACGGATCATGGACCGGGGCCTGTGGTCCTGGACCCGGCACCCGAACTACTTCGGCGACTTCTGCGTGTGGTGGGGGCTGTCGCTGACCGCCTGGACCTCGGGCGGCGCGGTGGCCGTCTCGGTGGTCTCGCCGCTGGTGATGTCGTACCTGCTGATCGGCGGGAGCGGGAAGCGGCTGCTGGAGCGGCACATGGCGGACCGCCCCGGCTACGCGGCGTACCGGGCCCGGACCAGCGGGTTCCTGCCCCGGCCGCCCCGGCGCCCCGGCCCGCGCCGCCGCAGGTCACGGGAGGTTTGATCGGGTACGAACCGATATCGGGTCGCGTTGATACAGTCGCGGCATGGCGGTGGACGAGCTCGACACACGGATCCTGCGCCTGCTGATCGAGCAGCCGCGCACCAGCATCCGGGAGTACGCCCGGATCCTCGGCGTCGCGCGCGGCACCCTCCAGGCCCGGCTCGACCGGCTGGAGCGCACCGGGGTGATCACCGGGACCGGGCCCGTGCTCTCCCCCGCCGCACTCGGGCATCCCGTCCTGGCCTTCGTGCACATCGAGGTGACCCAGGGACACCTGGACGAGGTCGGCGACGCGCTGGCGTCCGTACCGGAGATCATCGAGGCCTTCTCCATCACCGGCGGCGGGGACCTGCTGACCCGGGTGGCCGCGCGGGACAACGCACACCTGGAGGACGTCATCCAGCGGCTGATCCGGCTGCCCGGCGTGGTGCGCACCCGGACCGAGGTCGCGCTGCGCGAGCGGGTGCCGCACCGCCTCCTCCCCCTGGTCGAGTCAGTGGGACGGGCAGCACGCAAACCCTGACAAGATGGTCGGGACAGGAATGAGACAGGCACCGGCAGGACGGGCACTACGGATGATCTCCGTCATATTCGATCTCGACGGCACCCTCGTGGACAGCGAGCCGAACTACTACGAGTCCGGGCGGCGCACCCTGGAGCGCCACGGGGTCCCCGATTTCACCTGGGAGCAGCACTCCCGGTACATCGGCATCGGCACCCTGGAAACCCTGGAGATCCTCCGGGACGAGTACGGGATCCCCGCTCCGGTGGAGCAACTGCTCGCCGAGCAGAACGCCGCCTACCTGGAGCTCGCCCGGACCCACACCGAGGCCTACCCCGAGATGCGCGCGTTCGTGCGGCGGCTGCATTCCGAGGGCGTCCCGATGGCGGTGGCCTCGGGCTCCTCGCGCGAGGCGATCGACGCGGTCCTGGCCGGCACCGGGCTGGACGCACTGCTGACCACGGTGGTCTCCGCCGAGGAGGTCGCGCAGGGCAAGCCCGCGCCGGACGTGTTCCTGGAGGCGGCCCGCCGACTGGGCGCGGACCCCGCCGACTGCGTGGTCGTCGAGGACGCGGCGCCGGGCGCCCTGGCCGCGCAGGCGGCGGGCATGCGGTGCATGGCGGTCCCGTACGTGGCGGCCACCGCGGACGACCCGGCCTTCGCGGCCGCCGGGCTCCTCTTCCCCTCCGGGCAGACGGAGTTCAGCGCGGAGAGCGCCTACACCTGGCTCACCGCGGCGCAGGCGGCCTGAGCCGTCCGGGCACCCCGGGCTTCCGGGTGCTCCGCGGGCCACCGCGGCGGCCCGGGGTTGCCCGGATGGTCTGGCGTCCTGGGGGCGGCACTGTCACCATGCCGGGGTGACCGCCACCCTGCTGCCCCCGGGCTCCGAGCGCGGACCGCGCCGCTGGCCCCTGCTGGGGAACCTCCCCGCCTTCGCCCGCGATCCGCTGGCCTTCTTCGAGTCGCTGCGCGACGAGTACGGGGACTGGGTGCCCTGGGCGCTCGGCCCGCAGCGCAACGTCCTGGTCTCGCGACCGGAACACGCCGGTGAGCTGCTCGGCGCCGTGGAGTCCACTTTCAGCCCGACCGAACTGGGCTGGGCCTTCCGCCAGTTGCTGGGCAACGGCGTCGTCGTGGCCACCGGCGAGGACTGGCGGCGCAAGCGGGCACTGGTCCAGCCCTCGGTGCGCCCGCGGCAAGTGCGCTCGTACGCGGGCACGATGGTGGAGTGCGCCGGCGCGCTGGTCTCCGGCTGGAGCGACGGCACACGGATCGACGTGCACCGGGAGATGGCCGGGCTGACCCAACGCATCGCGGTGCGCACCCTGTTCGGGAGCGACGCGGCCGGCCGGGAGGCGCCCATCAGTGCCGCCATGGCCACCGCGCAGCGCGAACTCGGCGCCGAGTTCCGGGGCGTGACCATGTTCCTGCCGCCGTGGGTGCGCACTCCCGGCCGGCGCCGGATGCGGGCGGCCGTGGACGTCCTGGACCGTGAGATCGAGCACGTCATCCAGGAGCACGAGGCGGCCTCGGCGGCCGGTGAGGAGCGGGACGACCTGCTCAGCAGGCTCCTCTCCGCCCGCGACGAGGACGGCGGGCCGCTGTCGCGCACGGAGCTGCGGGACGAGTCGATCACCCTGTACATCGGCGGACACGAGACCACGTCGACCACCCTGACCTGGGCTTGGCAACTGCTCTCGGGTGCGCCGGAGGCCCGCGAACGACTGACGGAGGAGCTGGACCGGGTGCTCGGCGGCCGGCTTCCGGCCTACGAGGACTACGCGCGGCTGCCCTGGACCCAGCAGGTGGTCAAGGAAGCGCTGCGGATCTACCCGCCGATCTGGCTGATCTCCGCGGTGGCGAGAGAGGGTGCCACGCTCGGCGGGCGTCCGGTCCCGGCCGGCCTCTCGGTGTGGACCAGCCCGTGGTCGATGCACCGGGACGAGCGCTGGTTCCCGGAGCCGGAGGCCTTCCGCCCCGAGCGGTGGGATGCCGACGCGGCCCACCAGATCCCGGAACACGCCTGGTTCCCCTTCGGCGGCGGCCCGCGCGCCTGCCTGGGTGCCCGCTTCGCCCTGGTCGAGGCCGCCCTCGTCCTGGCCGTCGTGGCCCAGCGCTTCCACCTGGACAGCGGTCCGACCCGCGCGAGGGTCCTTCCGGGACTCACCCTCCAGCCCCGGGACCCGGTCCTGGCCACCCTCCGGGCGCACCGCGCCTGAGGATCGCGCCTGACGGATCGCGTCCCGACGGGGGAGACCTGGATCCCAGCGGGCGAGACGCCATTGACCGGGAGCGGGCGAATGGCCAAGTTTCGCCGCATGTTGCGTTCAGCCATGCTCACCACGCGCGGTCACATCGACCTGCTGCGGGTGGCCTCCGCCGCGTGTTGCCGCGGCTGCTGACGCCTTTTCACCTGCGGCACGAGCGCTCCGCGCTCCCCTTCCGCACGCCTTGAGCCTCTGATCCCCTGAGCCTCTGATCCCGTGAGCCCCGGACCGCCGCGGCTCCGGTCCTCCGCGGCTCCGGCTCTCCGAGCTCCGCAGCCCCCGAACTCCGCCTCCGTACCGGCGTGGGGTCTACGGGCGTGCGCTTCCCCCTGCCCCGCCCCCTCCCTTTCCGTGGAGCACCCATGACCCTCACCAGCCATGCGCGGCCGGACATATCGGTTAAGAGAGCATCCGTTCCCTCGGCCGGCGCCGCCCCCGCGCTCGTACCCGTCGTACCGGCCTCGGCGAAACGGCGGTCACCGCCCCGCTGGGCGCGGCGCACCACCGGACCCCTCCTGCTGCTCGCCGCCTGGCAACTCGCCAGCAGTCTCGGCTGGTTGCCCGCCGACACACTCGCTCCACCCTCGACCATCGCGAGCGCCGCGGCCGGCCTGATCGGGGACGGCACCCTGCCCGCCGCGATGGGGGTGTCGCTCCAGCGCGTGGCGATCGGCCTCGTCCTGGGCGGGACGGTGGGGACGGTGCTGGCGCTGCTGTCCGGGCTCTCCCGGCTGGGCGAGGACCTGATCGACGCGAGCGTGCAGATGCTGCGGACGGTGCCCTGGGTGGGGCTCATCCCGCTGTTCATCATCTGGATGGGCATCGGGGAGGCGCCGAAGGTGGCGCTCATCGCCCTCGGCACGGCCTTCCACCTGTACCTGAACGTGTACGCCGGGATCCGCGGGGTCGACGAGCAACTCATCGAAGCGGGCGGGGCCTTGGGGCTGGGCCGTTGGGGTCAGGTGCGGCACGTGGTGCTGCCGGGCGCGCTGCCCGGGTTCATGACAGGGCTCCGGTACTCGCTGGCCACCGGCTGGCTGGCGCTCGTGTTCGGGGAGTCCATCAACGCCGACGCCGGGATCGGTTTCCTGATGAACCAGGCCCGCGAGTTCTTCCGCACCGACGTCATCGTCGTCTGCCTGGTCGTCTACGCCTTCCTCGGTCTCACCGCCGACCTCATCGTCCGCGCTCTCGAAAGGCTGCTGCTGCAATGGCGACCGACCTTCACCGGCCAGTGACCGACACCGCCGCCACCGCCGCGGCCACCACCGCCGTCACCGCCACCGCCGTCACGGCGCATCCGGCCGACACCGCCGTACGGGTCCGGGGGCTCACCCGGGCCTTCGACGGCCGGGCCGTCATCGACGGACTCGATCTGACCTTGCGGGCGGGCCAGTTCACCGTGCTCCTGGGCCGCAGCGGCTGCGGGAAGTCCACGCTGCTGCGGGTGCTCGCCGGCCTGGACCGGGAGATCGAGGGCGAGGTCCTGGTGCCCGAGCGCCGTGCGGTGGCCTTCCAGGCGCCCCGGCTGATGCCCTGGAAGCGGGTCTGGCGCAACGTGCTGCTCGGGCTGCCCGGGCGCCCGGAACGCGACCGTGCGGAGAGCGCGTTGGCCGAAGTCGGGCTGGAGCACCGCACCGACGCCTGGCCGAAGACGCTGTCCGGCGGCGAGGCACAGCGGGCCTCCCTGGCCCGCGCCCTGGTCCGCGAGCCCGACCTGCTGTTGCTGGACGAGCCGTTCGGCGCGCTCGACGCGCTGACCCGTATCAACGCCCAGCGTCTGGTCGCCGAGCTGTGGCAACGGCGCGGCTGCGCGGTGCTGCTGGTCACGCACGACGTCGACGAGGCGGTGCTGCTGGCCGACCGCGTGCTCGTGATGGACGAGGGCCGCATCGCCCACGACACCGAGGTGCCGCTGGAGCGTCCGCGCTCGGTCGGCGACCCCGGTTTCGCCGCGTTGCGCGCCCGGCTGCTGGCCGAGCTCGGCGTCGGCTGAGCTCCGCGCGCCCCTCCCGTTCCGCCCGCCCCTCCCGTTCTGCCCGCCCCTCCCGTTCCGCCCGCCCCTCCACTTCCCCCTGCCCTGGTTCCCGTACGAGAGATCGAAGAGAAGCGACATGAGACGTCATACCCTGCCCCTGCTCGCCGCGCTGCTTCCGCTGTCGCTGGTCCTGACCGCCTGCGGCGGCAGTTCGGCCGCCGACAGCGGCTCCGCCGCGAAGGACGGCGCCAAGAGCGGCGCCAAGGTCACCCTCAACGTGGGTGACCAGAAGGGCGGTTACGAGTCGCTGCTGCGGGCCGCCGGCGAGCTGGACAAGCTCGACTACGAGATCAAGTGGTCCACCTTCACCTCGGGTCCGCCGCTGCTGGAGGCCGTCAACGCCAAGGCCGTCGACATCGGCGGCGTCGGCAACACCCCGCCCGTCTTCGCAGCCGCGGCCAAGTCGAAGATCACGGTGGTGGCGGCCACGCACGGCTCCTCCACCGGCGAGGCGATCCTGGTGCCCAAGGACTCCGCCCTCCAGTCCCCCGCCGAGCTGCGCGGCAAGAAGGTCGCCGTGGCACAGGGAAGTTCGGCTCATTTCCAGCTGATCGCGAGCCTCCAGCAGGCCGGCCTGACGCCGGCCGACGTGCAGATCACGCTGCTCCAGCCGGCCGACGCGCTGGCCGCCTTCAACAGCGGCAAGGTCGACGCCTGGGCGGTCTGGGACCCGTACACCTCCCAGGTGCTGCGCTCCGGCGCCCGCGTCCTGACCAGCGGCGAGGGGGTCGTCAACGGGCTCGGCTTCCAGGTGGCGGCGCCCGGGGCGCTCGCGGACGAGGGCAAGAGCAAGGCCATCGGGGACTACCTGGTCCGCCTCCAGCGCGCCCAGGACTGGGTTTTCAAGCACCCGGAGGAGTGGGCCGAGGTCTGGTCGAAGGAGACCGGGCTGCCGTACGAGGTGGCCTTCGACGCGGTGAAGCGGAGCAACGGCACCCGGGTGCCGGTGGCCGTGGACGAGGCGGCCGTGGCCTCCGAGCAGAAGATCGCCGACACCTTCGCCGAGTTAAAGCTGATCCCGGGCAAGGTCGTCTTCAAGGACTTCGTGGACACCCGTTTCAACGGGAACCTGCCGCCCTCCACCACCCCCGCGCGCACGTACGGGAAGGACTCCTGATGACGGTACGACTGCACTGGTTCCTGCCGACCGGCGGCGACGGCCGCACCCTGGTCGACCGGCACGCCTACGCCAACAACCACGCCGCCGCCGGGGTCCGCGAGCCCGACATCGAGTACCTCGCACAGATCGCGAAGGCGGCCGAGCGGCTCGGCTTCGAAGCAGTGCTGACCCCGACCGGCACCTGGTGCGAGGACGCCTGGCTGACCACGGTGGCGCTCGCGCAGCACACCGAGCGGCTGAAGTTCCTGGTGGCCTTCCGACCCGGGGTGATCTCGCCGACGCTGGCCGCGCAGATGGCGGCGACGTACCAGCGGATCACACGCGGCCGGCTGCTGCTCAACGTAGTGACGGGCGGCGACTCGGCGGAGCAGCGGCGGTTCGGCGACCACCTCGGCCACGATCTCCGCTACGCGCGCACGGCGGAGTTCCTCTCGGTCGTGCGGGGGGTCTGGGGCGGGCAGCCCTTCGACTTCCACGGCGAGCACTACCGGATCGACGGCGGGCTGACGGCGCTGCCGCCCGACCCGCTGCCGGAGATCTTCTTCGGCGGCTCCTCGGCCGCGGCGGGTCCGGTGGCCGCCGAGCACGCGGACGTGTACCTGACGTGGGGCGAGCGGCCGCAGGAGGTGAAGGAGAAGATCGACTGGATCCGTTCGCTGGCCGAGGAGCGGGGCCGGACGGTGAAGTTCGGCATCCGGCTGCACACCATCTCCCGGGATTCGGCGAAGGAGGCCTGGGCGGCGGCGGACCGGCTGCTCGGGGATCTGGACGACGCGTCCATCGCCACCGCGCAGGCGGCGCTGGGCGCGAGCGAGTCGGTCGGACAGCAGCGGATGCTGGCCCTGCACGGCGGCTCGCGCGACAAGCTGGAGATCTCCCCGAACCTGTGGGCCGGGGTCGGCCTGGTGCGCGGGGGTGCCGGTACGGCCCTGGTGGGCAGCCACGGGGACGTGGCGGACCGGATCGAGGAGTACCACGCGCTCGGGATCAAGAACTTCGTCCTGTCGGGCTATCCGCACCTGGAGGAGGCGTACTGGTTCGGCGAGGGGGTGACTCCGGAGCTCGCGGCGCGCGGCCTGCTCGCGCGCTGAGGCCGGGACCGGCGGGCTCCGGGAAGATCTCGGCGCCGCCCTCAGTTGGTAGAACCGTGAACGAATTCGCGGTGCAGGACGTGGACGTGGTCGTCGTGGGCGCGGGACAGGCGGGACTGTCCGGCGCCTACCACCTGGCGCGGGCGGGCATCGGCCACGTGGTCCTGGACCACGCGCCGCGCCCGGGCGGTGCCTGGCAGTTCCGCTGGCCCTCGCTCACCTACGGCAAGGTCCACGGCATGCACGCGCTGCCCGGGATGGAACTCACCGGCGCCGATCCGCTGCGGCCGTCCTCCGAGGTGATCGCCGAGTACTTCGCCGCCTATGAGGGCCGCTTCGGCCTGCGTGTACGCCGGCCCGTGGACGTCACCGCCGTACGCGACGGGGCGGACCGCCGACTGCTGGTGGAATCCCGGTCCGGCACCTGGTCGGCGCGGGCGCTGATCAACGCCACCGGGACCTGGGACCGGCCGTTCTGGCCGCGCTACCCGGGGCAGGAGCTCTTCCGGGGACGCCAGCTGCACACGGCGAACTACCCGGGGCCGGCGGAGTTCGCCGGAGCCCGGGTCGTCGTGGTGGGCGGCGGCACCTCGGCGGTGCAGCACCTGCTGGAGATCGCCGGGGTGGCGGCGGAGACCACGTGGGTCACCCGTCGGCCCCCGGTGTTCCGCGACGGGAGCTTCGGCGAGGCGCAGGGCCGCGCCGCGGTGGCCCTGGTGGAGGAAAGGGTGCGGCAGGGGCTGCCGCCCCGGAGCGTGGTCAGCGTCACCGGGCTGCCGCTGAACGAGGCGGTTCGGGGCGGGCTGGAGTCGGGCGTCCTGGATCGGCGGCCGATGTTCGACCACCTCACGAGGACCGGGGCGGCCTGGCCGGACGGCAGCCGGGTGGAAGCGGACGTGATCCTGTGGGCCACCGGTTTCCGTCCCGCCATCGACCACCTGGCTCCGCTGCGCCTGCGCGAGCCGGGCGGCGGCATCCGCCTCGACGGCACCCGCTCGGTCCGCGACGAGCGGATCCACTTGGTCGGCTACGGCCCGTCCGCGTCCACCATCGGAGCCAACCGCGCCGGTGGCGTCGCCGTCCGCGAGATCCACCGCCTGCTCACCCGTTTCCGGGCCGGCATCCGCTGAGCCGTACCCGGTCGCAGAGTGCTTCAGGTCGCGCGCGAGGCCGCTCGGAGCCGGTTGAACTCGGCCACGTGCCGCTTGTGTTCCTCGTACGTCGCCGAGAAGCGGGTGTCCCCCTGCTTCACGGTGACGAAGAAGAGCCAGTCTCCGGGTGTGGGGGCCACCGCGGCCGCCATGGCCTGCAGGCCGGGGCTGTCGATCGGGGTGGGCGGCAGGCCCTGGCGCTCGTACGTGTTGAAGGGGCTGTCGATCTTCGTCTCGCTCAGCTTGGTGTCCACCGTGGAGCGGTTCAGCGCGTAGTTGATGGTGGAGTCCATCTGGAGCGGCATCGATCTCGCCAGCCGGTTGTGCACCACCCGGGCGACCTTGCCCATGTCCGCGCGGGTCTCGGCCTCCGCCTCGATGATGCTCGCGAGGGTGGCCGTCTGGTACGGGGTCATCCCGTGGGTCTTGCCGCCGTCCGCGACGGCCTTGGTGGCGAGGCTCTTGTTGGCCGTCTCCACCATGTACGTGAGGAGGGCGGCCGGGGTGGACTTCGAGGTCACCGGATAGGTGGCCGGGAAGAGGTACCCCTCCGGATTGCCCTTCGCCTCGGCGGGCAGGGGCAGGGCGGCCGTGGCGGCCGCGGCCTTGGCGGAGCCTGCCGGGAGCTTCAGTTCGCGGTCGATGGCGGCGTAGACCTGCGGGGCCCGCCAGCCCTCGGGGATCAGCAACTGGCGCGGCTTCTCGGGCGGTTCCTCGCCGGGAATCAGGGGGATGAGGAGGGCTGCCCCGAGTCCCAGGACGGTTCCGAGGAAGAGCGCCAGCCTGCCCCGGCGGGTGAGCCGGGAACGGCGCGGTGACGGCGGCCGGTTCTCATGACGCATGCGGGCACGCTAACCCGCGAACCGTCGGATTCCCGGCATCCGGCCCGTGTGCCGGTCATACGATCACACGTTCACCGGGGTCGGCTCGCTGCCGCGCAGGGTGTCCGGCTTGAAGGTCCCGGGCTTGAGCAGATCCGCCGCTCGCATCTCGGAACCGAGCGCCCCGGACAGCAGTCCCCCGGACGCCGGAGCCTCCGGCTTGAGGGCGCTCTCCCGGTCGCGCCGGACGAGGGCGGCGTACCGGCCGTCGGCCTTCAGCAGTTCCTCGTGGGTGCCGCGCTCCGCGATCCGGCCTCCGTCGAGCACCACGATCTGGTCGGCGTCACGGACGGTGGAGAGGCGGTGGGCGATGGTGATGGTGGTGCGGCCCTGGGAGAGGTTGTCGATGGCCCGCTGCACGGCGTGCTCGGTGCGGGTGTCCAGCGCGCTGGTGGCCTCGTCGAGGATGAGCACCGGCGGGTCGCGCAGGATGGTGCGCGCGATGGCCAGGCGCTGCTTCTCTCCGCCGGAGAACCGGTAGCCGCGCTCGCCGACCAGGGTGTCGTACCCGTCGGGCAGGGACTCGATGTGATCGTGGATCTGGGCCGCGCGGGCCGCCTCCGCGATCTCCTCGTCGGTGGCGTCCGGCTTGGCGAAGCGCAGGTTGTCGGCGACGGAGGCGTGGAAGAGGTAGGTCTCCTGGGAGACCACGCCGATGGAGCGGGCCAGGGAGTCGAAGTCGAGGTCGCGCACATCCACGCCGTCGAGGGCGACCCTGCCGCCAGTGACGTCGTAGAGGCGGGGCACGAGGTAGCTCAGCGTGCTCTTGCCGGATCCCGTCGGGCCGACCACCGCGAGGGAACCGCCGGCCGGGACGGTGATGTCGATGCCCGTCAGGGTGGGGCCGCTCTTCGCGTCGTAGGCGAAGTGGACGTCCTCCAGGCGGACCTCGCCCTTGGCGCGGTCGAGGCGGACGGGGTCCTCGCGCTCGGTGATGTCCACCGGCAGGTCGAGGTACTCGAAGATGCGGGCGAAGAGCGCCAGGGAGGTCTGGATCTGGACGCCGGTCGACAACAGGCTCACGGCGGGCCGGAACAGGCCCTGCTGGAGGGTGACGAAGGCGACGAGGGTGCCGACCGAGAGCGAGGGGGCTCCGGTCTGCAGGGCTATGCCGGCCGCCCAGTAGATGAGCGCGGGCATGGCGGCCATGACGATGCCGATGGTGGACATCCGCCAGCGCCCGGCCATGCTGGAGCGCACTTCGAGGTCGACGAGCTTCTCGGACTCCTCGGCGAAGGAGGTGGTGAGCGAATCGGCGCGGCCCATCGTGCGGCCGAGGAGGATGCCGCTGACCGACAGGGACTCGGTGACCGTCGCCGCCATCGCGGCCATCTGCTTCTGGCGCTGCGCGGTGATCTTCTTGCGCTCGCCGCCGACGCGGCGGCTGATCCACACGAAGACGGGCAGCAGGGCGAGCGAGACGAGCGTGAGCCGCCAGTCGAGCGCGAGCATGGCGACCACGGAGGCGATGACGGCCGTCGCGTTCGAGACGAGGGAGGTCGCCGTGGAGGTGACCGTGGCCTGCATGCCGCCGATGTCATTGGCTATGCGGGACTGCACCTCACCGGTCCGCGTCCGGGTGAAGAAGGCCAGCGGCATCCGCTGGAGCTGTGCGTAGACGGCGGTGCGCAGATCGTGCATGACGCGCTGGCCGACGGTGGTGGATATCAGGGTCTGGAGCACGCCGAAGATGCTCGTGACGACCGCGGTCGCGATCATGCCGAGGGCGAGCAGGCTGAGCAGCCCGGTACGACCCTGCGGGATCGCGACGTCGAGGACCTCCTTCAGCAGGAAGGGGGTGGCGACTCCGACCAGCGAGGAGGCGGCGACCAGCACGCCGACGACGGCGAGGCGGCCCCGGTAGGGCCGGAAGAGGCCGACGATGCGGCGCAGCTCGCGCGGCCGCTCGTCCGGAGCGGGGCCGCTGGGGTCCAGTGATTCTTTCGAGGGTTCCCACTCGGGTTCTTTGGGGCGCATGGGCCTCCTTCATGACAGGTGACGAGACTCGAATGAGCATAGCTCATTGTTACCTATGCTCACAATGAATCTGGTCCTGATATCGTTCCCATTATGAGGACCGCAGCATGAGCACCGCTTCCGAGACCGACAGCGCCGCGATGGCGGATCCGGCCGAGCCGGCCGAGAACACCGACGGCGCCGACACCACCGACGGTGTTCTCGCCGAGCAGCTCCTCCGCCTGACGCGGCGGCTCCACCGCATCCAGAAGCGCCATCTGGAGCCGCTCGGCATCACCCCGGCCCAGTCCCGGCTGCTGCGCACGGTCGCCCACCTCTCCACGGCTCGGCCGCCCCGGATGGCGGACCTCGCCGCCCGCCTGGAAGTGGTGCCCCGCGCCGTGACCACGCTGGTCGACGGTCTGGAGAGCGCCGACTGCGTCCGCCGCGTGCCCGACCCGGCGAACCGCCGCGTCATAAGGATCGAGCTCACCGACACCGGCCGCGCCACGCTGCGCCGCCTGCGCAACGCGCGAACCGGCGCCGCAGAGGAGATCCTGGCTCCATTGACCGCCGATCAGCGCGAGGTGCTCGGCGGTCTGCTGAACGCTCTGGCGGACGCTCCGGCGGAGCACGGCTGCTGACGGGCGACGGTCCGGCCGGGACCGGGCCGGGGCTGCGCCGAACGAGTGAGAACGACCGACACGGCGCGAGTTGAGGGGCTGCAGATGCCACTGCTGGAACCGAAGCCGGGGGCCCTGCGCCCGCGCACCATCAGCGGCCCCGCCCCCGACCGGGTGCCCGACCGCAGGTCCACGGGCACCCCCGAGCCGCTGCGGAGCGAGCTGAGCGAGCTGCTGGGCGCCGACAAAGTGCTCTCCGGCGTCTCCGACCTGGTCCGCTACGCCTCCGACGCCTCCCCGTACCGGTTCCTTCCGCAGGTCGTCGTGGTCGCCGAGGACATCGACGACGTCTCCGCCGTCCTGTCCTACGCCCACGGCAAGCAGCGCGAGGTGGTCTTCCGAGCCGCCGGGACCTCGCTCAACGGCCAGGCCCAGGGCGAGGACATCCTCGTCGACGTCCGCCGCCACTGGGCCGGGGTCGAGGTGCTGGAGGGGGGCCTGCGGGCCCGGATCCGGCCCGGCACCACCGTCGTGCGCGCCAACGCCGCACTCGCCCGGCACGGCCGCGTCCTCGGCCCGGACCCGGCCAGCGCCATCGCCTGCACCCTCGGCGGAGTCGTCGCCAACAACGCCTCCGGCATGACGGCGGGCACCACGAGGAACTCGTACCGCACCCTGTCCTCCCTCACCTTCGTCCTGCCGAGCGGCACCGTCGTGGACACCGCCGACCCGCTCGCCGACGAGGAGCTGGAGCGGGCCGAGCCGGGCCTGTGCCACGGCCTGATGGAGATCAAGAAGGAGATCGAGGCCGATCCCGAGCTCGTGGCCCGCATCCGGGCCAAGTACGAGATCAAGAACACCACCGGCTACCGCCTCGACGCCTACCTCGACGGCGCCACCCCGGTGGAGATCCTGCGCGGGCTGATGGTCGGCTCCGAGGGCACCCTCGGCTTCATCGCCGAGGTCGTCTTCGACACCCTGCCGCTGGACCGCGAGCTCACCAGCGCCCTGCTCTTCTTCCCCTCGCTGCCCGCCGCGGCGGCCGCCGTACCGCTCTTCAACGAGGCCGGGGCGCTGGCCGTCGAGCTGATGGACGGCAACACGCTGCGCGCCTCGGTGAGCGTCGCGGGCGTCCCCGCCGACTGGGCCGGGCTGCCCAAGGACACCACCGCGCTGCTGGTGGAGTTCCGGGCCCCCGACGAGGCCGGCCGCGCGGAGTACGAGCGGCGCGCCGCCGAAGTGCTGGCCGGGCTGGACCTGGTGACCCCGGTGGCCTCGGTGACCAACGCCTTCACCCGCGACGCCAAGACCATCTCGGGCTACTGGAAGGCCCGCAAGGCATTCGTCACCGCCGTCGGCGGCGCCCGCGCCTCCGGCACCACCCTGATCACCGAGGACTTCGCGGTCCCTCCGTCCCGGCTGGCCGAGGCCTGCGAGGCCCTCCTCGAACTCCAGGCGGAGCACGGCTTCGACTCCGCCGTCGCCGGCCACGCCGCCCACGGCAACCTGCACTTCCTGCTCGCCTTCGACGCCGCCCGGCCCGCCGACGTGGAGCGGTACGCCGCCTTCATGGAGGCCTTCTGCCGGCTCACCGTCGAGCGCTTCGACGGCTCCCTGAAGGCCGAGCACTCCACCGGCCGCAACATGGCCCCCTTCCTGGAACTGGAGTGGGGACCCCGGGCCACCGAGATGATGTGGCGCACCAAGCGGGTCGTCGACCCCGACCTGGTGCTCGCCCCGCGGATCCTCCTGGACCGCGACCCGAAGGCGCACTTGCGCGGTCTCAAGACCATCCCGCAGGTGGAGGCCGTCGCCGACCCCTGCATCGAGTGCGGGTTCTGCGAACCGACCTGCCCCAGCGAGGACCTGACGACCACCCCGCGCCAGCGGATCGTGCTGCGCCGGGAGATGATGCGCCAACAGCCCGGCTCCCCCGTGCTCGACGGTCTGCTCGACGCGTACGGGTACGACGCCGTGGACACCTGCGCCGGCGACTCCACCTGCAAACTCGCCTGCCCCGTCGGCATCGACACCGGCGCCCTGATGAAGGACTTCCGCCACCGCCGGCACAGCCCGCGCGAGGAGCGCGCGGCCGAGCTCGCCGCCCTGCGGTTCGGCGCGGTCGAAGTGGCCGCGCGGCTGGCCGTGGCCGCCGCCGACAAGATCACCGACGCCGTCGGGGACCGGATCCTGCAGGCCGTGACGGGGGCCGCGCGCAAGGCCGTACGGCCCGACCTGGTTCCGGAGTGGCTGCCGCAGGTCCCCGGCGCCGCGGCCCGCAAGCTCCCTGCCACCCGGCGCGGGGGCGCCGCCGCGGTGTACTACCCGGCCTGCGTCAACCGGATCTTCGGCGGTCCCGACGGCCGGTCCGGCCCCTCCCTTCCGGAGGCCGTGGTCGCGGTGTCGGAGCGGGCCGGGAAGCCGGTCTGGATCCCCGGGGACGTCAGGGGCACCTGCTGCGCGACGATCTGGCACTCCAAGGGGTACGACGCCGGCAACCGCGTGATGGCCAACCGGATCGTGGAGGCCGCCTGGGGCTGGACGGCCGGCGGGCGGCTGCCGCTCGTGGTCGACGCCTCCTCCTGCACCCTGGGCATCGCGCACGAGGTGGTCCCGTACCTCACGGACGACAACCGGGCGCTCCATGCCGAGTTGCGGATCGTCGACTCCATCGTCTGGGCCGCCGAGGAGCTGCTGCCGCACCTGGAGGTCCGGCGCACGGTGGGCTCGGCGGTGCTCCACCCCACCTGTTCGATGCGGCACCTGGACGACGAGGCGCAGCTGCGGGCGGTGGCCGAGGCCTGCGCCGACGAGGTGGTGGTCCCGTACGACGCGGGGTGCTGCGCCTTCGCGGGCGACCGCGGCATGCTGCACCCGGAGCTGACGGAGTCGGCGACGGCGCGCGAGGCCGCCGAGGTGACGGCCCGGGAGTTCGACGCGCACCTGTCGGCGAACCGGATGTGCGAGGTGGGCATGGACCGGGCCACGGGCCGCAGCTACCACTCCGCGCTGCTGGAACTGGAGCGCGCCACCCGGCCCTGAGGCCGCCGCCCCTCCGGCCACTCGGGCCACAAGCCTGCCCGCGCAGAGCTTTGGCCAACGGAAAATCGATTGCCCCGGACCGGTCCCGAACGCGAACCTTGCACGGTTTGGAACACTCGACCAGTCATGGGGCGTCATGCAGATCAGCGATCTTCCGTATCCGGACCCAGGGGTACCCGATGCTCGCTCCGGCCCCCGGTTCCTCTGGTGGCTGGGTCGGGGCCAACTCGGCGGACAGGTCAAAAGCCTGTGCTGGGGGCTGCTCCACTTCGGCGGCGTCGCGGGGCTGCCGTACACCGTGGGCCTGGGCATCGACGCGGTCGTGGACGGCGACGGCGCCCGGCTGCTGTGGGTCGGCGGCCTGATCGCGCTGCTCGGCGTCGCGATCTCGCTCGGCGACGCGATGCTGCACCGCACGGCCGTCACCAACTGGATCACCGCCGCCGCGCGGGTCCAGCAGTTGCTCGCCCGCAAGACCGCCGAACTGGGCTCCGCCCTGACCCGGCGGGTCGCGGCGGGCGAGGTGGTGGCCGTCTCCACGGGCGACGTGGAGAAGATCGGCTGGTTCGTCGAGGGGGTCTCCCGCTTCCTGGCCGCCGCCGTGACCCTGGTCATCGGCTGTGTCGTCCTGCTGTTCTACGCGCCCACGATCGGCGTGGTCGTGGCCCTCGGCATGCCGGTGCTCGCGCTGGCCGTCCTGCCGCTGCTGCCGCGCGCCACCCAACGCGCCGACGTCCAGCGGGAGAAGGCGGGCAAGGCCACCGAACTGGCCTCGGACACCGTGGCGGGGCTGCGCGTCCTGCGCGGCATCGGCGGCGAGGAACTCTTCCTGAGCCGCTACCGCGAGGCCTCGCAGGAGGTCCGCGAAGCGGCCGTGCACAGTGCCCGGATGTGGGCGCTGATCTCCGCGATCCAGGTGCTGCTGCCGGGCGCGCTGCTGATCACGGTGGTCTGGTACGGGGCCGCGCTCGTGCTGGACGGCCGGCTGGACGTCGGCGAACTCGTCGCCGCCTTCAGCGCGGTGGCGACCATGCTCTACCCGCTGCGGCACTTCGAGGAGATCGCGATGGCGTACTCCTTCTCGCGCCCGTCGGCCAAGCGGGCCGCCCGGGTGCTGTCACTGACCCGGACCGACACGGAGGCGGAGGCCGGCGCGGACGGCGGCGCGGAGAGCGGCGCGGACCCGGTGGTCTCCACCGAGGTCGCGCGGACCCCCGCCCCCGGCGGTGACCTGTACGACCCGGAGACCGGGCTGCTCGTCCCGGCGGGCCGGTTCACCGCCGTGGTGTGCGGGGACCCGGACCTGGCGGGCCGGCTCGCGGAGCGCCTGGGCGGGCACCCGATGGACGCCGCGGCCGGGCCCTCCGTCCTGCTGGGCGGGGTCGCGCTGGACGAGCTCGCGCTGGACACCGCGCGCACGCTGGTCCTCGTACAGGACAAGGATCCGGTCCTGCTGTCCGGGACGCTGCGCGCGCTGTTCGACGTACCGGCGTCCGGGGCGGTCGAAGCGCCTGCGGCCCTCGCGGCGGCCCAGTGCGCAGACGTGCTGGACGCCCTGCTGCAGTCCGCGCCGGAGGGGGTGAGCGACCCGATGGACGCCCGGATCACCGAGCGCGGGCGCTCGCTGTCCGGCGGGCAGCGACAACGGCTGGCGCTGGCCCGGTCCCTGGTGACCGATCCCGAGGTACTCGTGCTGGACGAGCCGACCTCGGCGGTCGACGCGCACACCGAGGCCCGGATCGCGGAGGGGATCTCGGCCCTGCGCGCCGGTCGCACGACGGTGGTACTGGCTTCCTCGCCGCTGCTGCTGGACCGCGCCGACCGGGTCGTCCTGATCCACGAGGGCAAGGCGGCGGCGAGCGGCACGCACCGCGAGCTGCTGCACGGCGACCCGCTCTACCGGGCGGTCGTCACCCGCGAGACCGAGGAAGAACAGCGGACCGAGGAAGAACAGCGGCTCCCGCGGCTGGAATCCGTACTCACAGAGATCGAGGAATCCGCATGATCGGCGTGGCGCCGCCGCCCTACGATCCGGCCGCCCCGGAAACGGCCGCGACACTGCCCGTGGGCAGCTCCGACACGGTACGGGGCTACGTGCGCGGCCTGTTCCGCCGCCACCGGCGGGCCTTCCTGGTGCTGGTCGGGGTCAACACCGTCGCGGTGATCGCCTCCATGGTCGGCCCGTACCTGCTGGGCCAGGTCGTGGACCGGCTCTCGGAAGGGGCCCGCGAACTCCATCTGGGGCAGGTCGGCCTGCTGTTCGCCCTGGCGCTCGGCGTCCAGACCGTGTTCGTGCGGCTGGTCCGGCTGCGCGGGGCGATGCTCGGCGAGGAGATGCTGGCCGATCTGCGCGAGGACTTCCTCGTGCGGTCGGTGGGCCTGCCGCCGGGCGTGCTGGAGCGCGCGGGAACCGGCGACCTGCTGTCCCGGATCACCACGGACATCGACCGGCTGGCCAACGCGATGCGCGAGGCCGTGCCGCAGCTCGCCATCGGCGTGGTGTGGGCGGGGCTCCTCTACGGTGCGCTCGCCGTGACCGCGCCGCCGCTGGCACTGGCCGCGCTGGTGGCGCTGCCGGTGCTGGTGATCGGCTGCCGCTGGTACTTCAAACGGGCGCCCCGGGCCTACCGTTCGGAGGCCGCCGGGTACGCGGCGGTCGCCGCCGTGCTCACCGAGACGGTGGACGCGGGCCGCACCATCGAGGCGCACCGCCTCGGCGGACGGCGGATCGAGCTGTCGGAGCGGCGGATCAAGGAGTGGACGGCTTGGGAGCGCTACACGCTGTTCCTGCGGACGGTCCTCTTCCCGGTCGTCAACGTCACCTACGTGACGATCCTCGGCTCGGTGCTGATGATCGGCGGGTACTGCGTGATCCAGGGCTGGATGTCGGTGGGGCAGCTCACCACGGGCGCCCTGCTCGCGCAGATGATGGTCGACCCGATCGGCCTGATCCTGCGCTGGTACGACGAACTGCAGATCGCGCAGGTCTCGCTGGCCCGGCTGGTGGGCGTGCGGGAGATCGAGCCGGACGCGGGCGACGCGGGCGTCTCCCCGGACGGCAGGGACGTCCGGGCGGACCAGGTGCACTTCGGGTACCGCGAGGGCGTCGACGTCCTGCACCAGGTGTCGATGTCGGTGCCGCCGGGCACCCGAATGGCCCTGGTCGGGCCCTCGGGCGCCGGCAAATCCACGCTGGGCCGGCTCCTGGCGGGCATCTACGCGCCGCGGACCGGTGAGATCACCCTCGGCGGGGCGCGGCTTTCGCGGATGCCGGCGGAGCGGGTGCGCGAGCACGTGGCCCTGGTGAACCAGGAGCACCACGTGTTCGTGGGCTCCCTGCGGGACAACCTGCGCCTGGCGCGTACGGAGGCCGGTGACGCCGAGCTGTGGGCGGCGCTCGACGCCGTCGACGCGGAGGACTGGGCGCGGGCGCTGGACGCCGGTCTGGACACCGAGGTCGGCTCGGGATCCGTGGCGCTGACCCCGGCGCAGGCGCAGCAGATCGCGCTGGCCCGGCTGGTCCTGGCTGATCCGCACACGCTGGTCCTGGACGAGGCCACCTCGCTGCTGGACCCGCGCGCGGCCCGGCACTTGGAGCGCTCACTGGCCCGGGTGCTGGACGGCCGCACCGTGATCGCGATCGCGCACCGGCTGCACACCGCGCACGACGCGGACGTGATCGCGGTGGTCGAGGCCGGCCGCATCACCGAGCTCGGCTCGCACGACGCCCTGGTCGAGGCCGACGGCGCGTACGCCGCCCTGTGGCGCTCCTGGCACGGGTGACCGGCACCGCGGCGCCTGACCCTGGACCCGCCTACGTGGTCCAGGGCAGGCGGACGGCCTCGATCACCGGGTCGCGGAGCAGCGCTTCGACCAGGCGCTCGGGTCCGGAGACCTTGGTGGCCCACAGGTCGTAGTCGGTGTACAGGACCCAGGAGCGGTCTTCGGCCCACAGGTTGGAGGGGCTGAAGTCCGCTTCCGGGTTGTCGTAGAGGGCGTGCGCGTCTCCGAGCCGGCCCGCACGGACGTGCAGTGCGTCGAAGTCGCAGGCGGCGAGCATCAGCGGGTTGTAGTACGCCAGGCAACGGGTGTGCGCGCCGTCGGGGGCATGTGCGGTGAGCAGGTCGACCAGCCGGTCCCACGTCGGTCGGTCGAGGCTGCCTTCCGTGGGCGGCCGGATGCCGACGGGCCAGCTGTCATCCAGTTTCACGGACGGGAAGCAGTGCAGCGATGGGTAGCTCCCTTCCGGGACCAGGGGGTCCCCGCAGCGGGCGGCCAGCTCGGCCCAGCGCAGGCGGCGGTACTGCGGCCCCGGGTGTTCCGTGCGTCCCAGTGCGCCGCCCGTGGCAATCCCTATTTCCAGGTCGATGTCGCCGAATCGGCTGGGTGCGACGGCGCCGGCGGCGATGGCCGCCTGCCGCGCCTCGTGGTGGGAGATGCCCAGGATCCCGCCGCTGTGCTCGTACATCGCGTTCAGCACCCAGGCCGCGTCCGGCCTGCGGGGCGGGGAGAAACCGAGGGTCCCGTCCCCGCAGAGCTCCGTCAGCCAGTCGGTCTCGGAGGAAGGCGCCAGGGGCCAGAGCTCATGGATTTCAGGCATCGCGCCAGGCTACGGGCCCGGCCGGGCCCGGCCCGCCGCGAAGGACTTCCGGGGAGGCGGCGTCCGGACGGGGCTGGTTCGACGGCCTCAGAAGAAGCCGAGGGCGGAGGCTCCGCCTACTCCGCCGAGGAGCATGAAGACGGGCATGAGGACCTTGAGCTCCACCCAGCTTCCGGCGCGGAAGCGCATCATCTTCGGCGGGCCGATCGGGTACCAGCGCTTGCCCGCGATGGGCAGCGGCCACAGGATCGGGCAGCCCGAGACGGTCAGGGCGTCGCCGATGTCGTGGACCAGGGCGCCGAGGACGATCGGCAGGCCGAGCCACAGGTATTCCTGGCCGGGGGCGGTGAAGAGCCAGCCGGAGCCGTTGCCGGGCTGGTCGAGCACGCCGGCCAGTATCCAGGCGCTGGTCGCGCCGAGCAGCCAGACCAGGACGTCGCTGGACATGCGTGCGGCCTTCCACAGCAGGCCTTCGACGGCGAGGACCAGGTGGATGAAGAGGAGGGCGAGCACGCCCCAGCGGTCCGCGGTGACGGCGAGCGCGGAGGAGCCGGCGCCGATCAGGACGGCCCAGACCCAGGTGTGGGTCAGGGTGCGGTGGCCTCCGGTGCGGCGGGCGTCGCGCGGGGCCCTGGTGGCTTTGTAGACGCCGTAGGAGATCTTGTCGACCACCTCGCACAGGCCCCGGGAGAGCGGGCCGAAGGCGCGGGAGATCGTCGCCGACTTGTGGTCCAGGTCGGGGGCGAGGGCGGCTCCGGCGCAGATGAGCGCGCCGATGACGAGGACGGGCCAGGGCATCGGGTGTCCGGCGGCTGCCGCCGCGGCACCCACCCCCAGCCAGGCCGCTGCCCCGGACAGTGAGTGCGCCGGACCCATCATGGTCGTTTCCCGCCCCGGTGGTGTGCTGGTCGGGCCCTGTTGACGGTGTCGTTCGGGCCGCATCGACGGCACAGCGTACCGCCGATGATCTTCCTTCTGTCCGCCGGTTCCCTGATCCGGGGGGAAGCCAGGCAAGATGGGGGGTGTGACCCTCATTGATCAGCTCCCGCCGAACGCCGACCCCGACGCCCTCTTCGAGGCTTTCTCCTCGTGGGCGGAGGACCAGGGCATCACCCTGTACCCGGCTCAGGAGGAAGCGCTGATCGAGGTCGTCTCGGGCGCGAACGTGGTCCTGTCCACCCCGACCGGCTCCGGCAAGAGCCTGGTGGCCGCGGGCGCGCACTTCACGGCCCTGGCCCAGGACAAGGTCACCTTCTACACCGCGCCGATCAAGGCGCTGGTCTCGGAGAAGTTCTTCGACCTGTGCAAGCTCTTCGGCACCGAGAACGTCGGCATGCTGACCGGCGACGCCTCGGTGAACTCGGACGCGCCGGTGATCTGCTGCACCGCCGAGGTGCTGGCCTCGATCGCCCTGCGCGACGGCAAGTACGCCGACATCGGCCAGGTCGTGATGGACGAGTTCCACTTCTACGCGGAGCCGGACCGCGGCTGGGCCTGGCAGATCCCGATCCTGGAGCTGCCGCAGGCGCAGTTCGTGCTGATGTCCGCGACGCTCGGCGACATGAAGCGGTTCGAGGAGGACCTGACCCGGCGCACCGGCCGGCCCACCTCGGTGGTCCGCTCCGCGACCCGGCCCGTCCCGCTGTCCTACGAGTACGTCACGACGCCGATCACCGACACCATCACCGAGCTGCTGGAGACCCGGCAGGCACCGGTGTACATCGTGCACTTCACTCAGGCCCAGGCGGTCGAGCGGGCGCAGTCGCTGATGAGCATCAACATGTGCACCCGCGAGGAGAAGGACAAGATCGCCGAGCTGATCGGCAACTTCCGCTTCACCACCAAGTTCGGCCAGAACCTCTCCCGGTACGTCCGCCACGGCATCGGCGTGCACCACGCGGGCATGCTGCCCAAGTACCGCCGCCTGGTGGAGAAGCTGGCCCAGGCCGGTCTGCTGAAGGTCATCTGCGGCACCGACACCCTCGGCGTCGGCGTCAACGTCCCGATCCGCACGGTGCTGTTCACCGCGCTGACCAAGTACGACGGGACCCGGGTCCGCACGCTGCGCGCCCGCGAGTTCCACCAGATCGCCGGCCGCGCCGGCCGGGCCGGCTTCGACACCGCCGGCTATGTGGTGGCCCAGGCGCCCGAGCACGTCATCGAGAACGAGAAGGCCCTGGCGAAGGCGGGCGACGACCCGAAGAAGCGCCGCAAGGTGGTCCGCAAGAAGGCCCCCGAGGGCTTCGTGGCCTGGTCGGACATCACCTTCGAGAAGCTCATCGCCGCCGACCCCGAGGCGCTGACCTCGCGCTTCAAGGTCACCAACATCATGCTCCTGTCGGTCATCGCCCGGCCCGGCGACGCCTTCAAGGCGATGCGCCACCTGCTCGAGGACAACCACGAGCCGCGCAAAGCCCAACTGCGCCACATCCGGCGGGCCATCGCCATCTACCGCTCGCTGCTGGACGGCGGTGTCGTCGAGAAGCTCGACACCCCGGACGCCGAGGGCCGCACGATCCGGCTGACCGTCGACCTCCAGCAGGACTTCGCGCTGAACCAGCCGCTGTCCACCTTCGCGCTGGCCTCGTTCGACCTGCTGGACCCGGAGTCCCCTTCCTACGCGCTGGACATGGTCTCGGTGGTGGAGTCCACGCTGGACGACCCGCGCCAGATCCTCGCCGCCCAGCAGAACAAGGAACGCGGCATGGCCGTGGGCGCGATGAAGGCCGACGGGGTCGAGTACGAGGAGCGGATGGAGCGGCTCCAGGAGATCACCTATCCCAAGCCCCTCGAAGAGCTGCTCCTGCACGCCTACGACGTGTACAGCAAGAGCCACCCGTGGGTCCGCGACCACCCGGTCTCCCCGAAGTCGATCATCCGCGACATGTACGAACGCGCGATGACCTTCACCGAGTTCACCTCGTACTACGAACTGGCCCGCACCGAGGGCATCGTGCTGCGCTACCTGGCGAGCGCCTTCAAGGCGCTGGACCACACCATCCCCGACGACCTCAAGTCCGAGGACCTCCAGGACCTGATCGAGTGGCTCGGCGAGCTGGTCCGCCAGGTCGACTCCAGCCTGCTCGACGAGTGGGAGCAGCTGGCGAACCCGGAGGTGGAGACGGCGGAGCAGGCCCAGGAGAAGGCCGACCAGGTCAAGCCGGTCACCGCGAACGCCCGCGCCTTCCGCGTCCTGGTCCGCAACGCCATGTTCCGCCGGGTGGAGCTGGCCGCCCTGGACCACGTCAACGTGCTGGGCGAGCTGGACGGCGACTCCGGCTGGGACGCCGACACCTGGGGCGAGGCCATGGACGGCTACTGGGACGAGTACGACGACCTGGGCACGGGCCCCGACGCGCGCGGCCCCAAGCTGCTCCAGATCGAGGAGGACCCGGCGCACGGCCTGTGGCGCGTCCGGCAGACCTTCGCCGACCCGAACGGCGACCATGGCTGGGGCATCAGCGCCGAGGTGGACCTCGCCGCCTCCGACGAGGAGGGCCGGGCGGTCCTGCGCGTCACCTCGGTCGGCGAACTCGGCCAGCTCTGACCTTCCCCCGGCTCCGCCCGGCCGGGCACGCGACCGGCAACCGACCCCCGACCCGCAACCGACCGGCGCCGCCACGGCCGCCGGGCCCGACAGTGGAGATCCTCTGATGACGAACCCCGCCGAGAGGCTGGTCGATCTGCTCGACCTGGAGCAGATCGAGGTCAACATCTTCCGGGGCGCCAGCCCCCAGGAGTCCCTCCAGCGCGTCTTCGGCGGCCAGGTCGCCGGCCAGGCGCTGGTGGCGGCCGGCCGCACCACGGAGGGCGACCGGCCGGTCCACTCCCTCCATTCGTACTTCCTGCGCCCCGGCATCCCCGGAGTGCCGATCGTGTACCAGGTGGAGCGGGTGCGCGACGGGCGCTCCTTCACCACCCGCCGGGTCACCGCGGTCCAGCAGGGCAAGACCATCTTCAATCTGACCGCTTCCTTCCATCACCCGGAGGAGGGCAGCATCGAGCATCAGCTGCGTCCTCGCCATTTCCCGCACCCGGACACGCTCCCGAAGGTCGTGGACGAGATCCGCGAGCACCTGGGCACGCTGCCGGAGGCGCTGGAGCGGATGGCCCGCCGCCAGCCCTTCGACATCCGCTACGTGGACCGGCTCCGCTGGACCCCCGCGGAGCTCAAGGGCGCCGATCCGCGCAGCGCGGTGTGGATGCGCGCCGTCGGCCCGCTGGGCGACGACCCGCTCGTGCACACCTGCGCGCTCACCTACGCCAGTGACATGACCCTCCTCGACGCCGTGCGCATCCCCGTGGAACCCCTGTGGGGCATGCGCGGTTTCGACATGGCCTCCCTCGACCACGCCATGTGGTTCCACCGGCCGTTCCGGGCGGACGAGTGGTTCCTGTACGACCAGGAGTCGCCCATCGCGCACGGCGGCCGGGGCCTGGCCCGCGGCCGCATCTACGACCTCGAAGGCAGGCTGCTGGTGTCGGTGGTCCAGGAGGGGCTCTTCCGTCCCTACGGCGCCAAGGCCTCCAAGCCCGCCGTGTCGCCCCAGTAGTCCCCCCATCCTCGAAAGAACCGAGCGAGTTCCCATGCCCACCCCGGCTCTGCCCTGCCCCTGCGGGCTGCCCGCCGCCTACCCGGAGTGCTGCGGCCGCTTCCACTCCGGCGAGCGTCAGGCGCCCACCGCCGAGCTGCTGATGCGCTCCCGCTTCAGCGCCTTCGCCGTCGGGGACACCGCCTACCTCCTGCGCTCATGGCACCCGTCGACCCGGCCGGGCGTGCTCGACCTGGATCCCGGGCAGCGCTGGGAACGCCTGGAGATCCTGGCCACCGAGCGCGGCGGGATGTTCGAGACGGAGGGCTCGGTGGAGTTCCGGGCGCACTACCGCGAGGGCCGGCACACCGGCTCCCTGCACGAGCACAGTTCCTTCGCCCGGGAGAACGGGGCCTGGGTCTACGTCGGCCCCCTCTCCCCCGTCGACTTCGACTGACACCCCTGACCCCTCTGACCCCTGGCGCCGGTCAGGGCGAAGTCGAGGCTGGTGCGGTACCAGCCGATCTCGTCCGGTGGCCCGGCCCGCAGCAGCCGGGCCGCCACCTCGGAGGCCGCCGGAACCTGCGGGTGCCCGTAGGGCGGGGGCGGGGCGAGTGCCCCGAGCAGGATGCGCTCCGCCGCGTCGGGCACGGTCGCGCGCAGGTCGTCTTCGGGGAGCACGGATGCCAGTACGGCAGCCCGTTCCCAGGGGTCGGCGGTCCGTCTCAGCAGTAGCCCGACGTGCCGCTCGCGCCACTTCCGGGGGCGCAGGTCCGCCTTGGCCGCCATCAGCTCCCGGTCCCCCGGCGGCGCGCTCCCGCGCAGCATCCCCGGCTCACGGGCCGCGAAGTCCCGCAGCTCCGCGGTCAGGTAGAGCCACACCACCAACCGGTAGCGGTTGATCCGGTATCCCACCGGAGCGAGGTGTCCGCAGCGTGCGAGCCGGGTGAACCTGCTCGGGCCGACCCCCAGGGCGGCGGCCCCGGCCTCCGCTCCCGCGACCGTCGCCACACGCTCGCGCAGCGTGTCCGGGAACCCCTCGGCGGACCGGACCCGGTCGAGCTCGGTCCGGGTGTACCGCGCGGCCCCGGCGGCCCCTCGGGGTCCGGCCCGTACGATGCCCAACTGGACGGCGCGGGCGAACTCACCACGGCTCAGCCCCAGTTCCCCGGCGGCCCGACCGCCGCCCAGCAGTCCGGCGACCTCGCCGCACCCCGCCACCACGGACTCCGCGGACCCAGCGGACCCCACGGACTCCACCTTGGCCGTCCGCGCCATCGGAGCCATCCGCACCGTCGGCGTCGCCCGCACCACCTGAGCCATGTCCGTCACGTGCGCCGTGTGTGCCATGTACGCCATGTGCGTCACCTGCGGCGCCTGAACCGTCTGCATCATCACGATCTCCCCACCAGAGTGATTACTGTGTGTGAAGAACGTAACTCAGAGCAACGACGCCCCGCAGAGCCTGTGGACAACTCCGAAAGGGCGGAACGCGCCGCCCGCCGGCCTCAACCGCCCGTGATCCGCCGCTCCGCGACACCCAGGTGCTCCCCCACCCGGTTGACCAGCAGCGTCATCTCGTACGCCACGTGCCCGATGTCGGCCTCGGAGGCGCTCAGCACGCACAGGCAGCTGCCCGCACCCGCCGCCATGACGAAGAGGACTCCGTCGTCGTATTCGACCATCGTCTGACGGACCTCACCCGCCCTGAAGTGCCGCCCCGAGCCCTTCGCCAGGCTCTGCAGCCCCGCCGCGACGGCCGCCAGGTGCTCCGCGTCCTCCCGTGCCAGCCCCGCGCTCGCGCCCGTCACCAGGCCGTCGTTGGAGAGCACCACCGCGTGCCGCACCTGCTGCACCCGCCGTGTCAAGTCGTCCAGCAGCCAGTCCAGCTGCTTGTCCAGCGCCATCTACAGTCCCTCCCCGTCGACGCGGCCCGTCCGGCCGCGCCCCACCCCGTGTACTCGTGCCGCCAGCCTTCCCCACCAGCGGCTTTCCGGCAAGGAGGATGGACCCATGGTGAAGAAGATGACTCAAGAGGAATGGCGGGAGTTCGTCTCCCGCTCCACCCGCACCGGGAAACTGTCCACCGTCCGTGAGGACGGAAGCCCTCACATCGCTCCCATCTGGTTCGTTCTCGACGGAGAATCCTTCGTGTTCAACACCGGGAAGGACACCGTCAAGGGGCGCAATCTGGCCCGCGACGGCCGCGTCGCCCTCTGCGTGGACGACGACCGGCCGCCCTTCTCCTACGTGATCCTCCAGGGCCGGGCAGAGCTCAGCGAGGACCTGGACGCGATGCTCCCCTGGTCGACCAGGATCGGCGCCCGCTACATGGGAGCCGAGAACGGCGAGGCCTTCGGCCGTCGCAACGCCGTCCCCGGCGAGCTCCTCGTGCGCGTCACCATCGACAAGGTGATCTCGGCCGCCGGCGTGGCCGACTGACGGCGTCGCCCATACCGTCCGAACCCGTACCAGCCCAACCCGTACCGCCCGAGCCCTCACCACACCTTCGCCGCGGGCCGGTTCACACCGAATCGGCCCGCGGTTCCACCGATTCCAGCAGCCGCGCCGTGTGCACCCGTCCCGCGTACTCCACCAGCCGGATCAGCACTTCCTTCCCGGAGTCCTTGTCCCGTGCGTCGCACAGCACCACCGGCGTCCCCTGATCCAGGTCCAGTGCCCGCGCGACCTCGTTCGAGGCGTACCGCCGCGCGTTCGCGAAGCAGTTGACGGCCACGACGAACGGGATCTTGCGGTGCTCGAAGTAGTCGACCGCCGGGAAGCAGTCCTCCAGCCGCCGCGTGTCGGCGAGGACCACCGCGCCCAGCGCCCCCTGCGACAGCTCGTCCCACAGGAACCAGAACCGGTCCTGCCCCGGGGTCCCGAACAGGTACAGCGACAGCCCCGACCTGATCGTGATCCGCCCGAAGTCCATGGCCACGGTGGTCGTCGTCTTCTGGTCGACCCCGCCCGTGTCGTCGACCAGTTCCCCGGCCTCGCTGAGCAGTTCCTCCGTACGCAGCGGCCGGATCTCGCTGACCGCGCCGACCAGGGTCGTCTTCCCGACGCCGAAGCCGCCCGCCACGAGTATCTTCAGCGCGAGCGCGGCCAGTTCCTCGCCGCCCTCGGCGGCCGGTGCCGACCCGTTGTCGTGCAGTCCCATCACAGCGCTCGCAATCCCTCGATGACTTCACGCAGAATCCGCTCGTCCGGCAACTGTGCGGGCGGCACCGGCCGGCTGACCTTGACGTGTCCGGCCTCCAGCAGGTCCCCGAGCAGCACGCGCACCACGCCCACGGGCAGGTCCGCGTCCGCCGCGAGCTCCGCCACCGACTGGGTCTCGTCCCGGCACAGGCCGAGCAGCGCCCGGTGCTCCGGGCCCAGCAGGGACTCGGCCGCCTCGTCCGTTCCCGCCGGGTCCACGACGACCAGCGCGATCAGGTCGAACCGGACCCCGTGGGGTCCCGGCTTCGTGCGCCCGCCGGTCATGGCGTACGGACGGACGAGCGGGCCCGCGTCGGCGTCGTACCACCGCCCGTTCGTGCTCAAGGCCGCCGCCCTCAACCGGCGGCCGGCGGCCGCGCCGCGAACCGCGCCGGGGTGTACAGGTGCTCGCCGACCCGCTTGACCAGCCGGGCCATCTCGTAGGCGATCAGTCCCATGTCGGCTCCGGCCCCGCTGAGCACGGCCAGGCATGATCCGTCTCCGGCAGCCGCCACGAAGAGGAAGCCCTCGTCCATCTCCACCATCGTCTGGCGCACGCCACCGGCGTGGAAGTGCCGGCCCGCGCCCTTGGCCAGGCTGTGGAAACCGGAGGCCACGGCCGCCAGGTGCTCGGCGTCCTCCCGGCTGAGCGCGCTGGAAGCCCCCACCGCCAGGCCGTCGTTGGACAGGACCACGGCGTGCCGGACCTCGCGCACCCGGACCACGAGGTCGTCCAGGAGCCAGTCGAGTTCGCCCGACCTGCGGACGCCGTCGAGGTCGATCCTCTGATGTTCGATCATCATCGTGCTCCTTCGCCTTCGCCAGTACTGCCTGTGCCGCCGCCTGTGCCGCCCGCACTGCCCGGGCCGTCCGCGCCGGCCTCGCCGGTCGCCTGCGTGCCCCGCACCCAGCCCGCCCGGTACGCCGCCATCCGCTCGCGCGCCTGCTCGGGGCTGCGTCCGGGCGCCGCCTCCGCACCCCGGACACCGGCCGGTGCCTTGGGGGCGGGGGCCTCCCGCAGCTGCGGGACGAGGCTCGCCTGCCGCACCCGGCGCGGCAGTTCGGTGACCGAGGCGGCCGGGCCCGAGGGGGCCGCCGCGACCGCCGGGGCGGGCGTACGGGGAACCGCGCCCGCGGAGCCGCGCGGCCGGAGCGGGGCCACCGGGGAGGGGCGGGGCTCCTCCCGTACGGGGCTCCGGTCCGGGACCGGGACCCCGCGCACGTCGTCCCGTACGACGCTGACGGCCTGGGACGACTCCCTGAACCGCTCCCTGACCGGCTCGGGGACCGGCTCTGGCGCCGGCGCCGCAGGGCTCGCCTCCTCGGGCTGCGGGGCGGCGGCCGTGAGGGCGCCTTGGAGCAGGGAGTTCGGGAGCAGCACCACCGCGGTGGTGCCGCCGTACGGTGACATGCGCAGGTGCACCTTCACACCGTGGCGGGCCGAGAGCCGGCTGACCACGAAGAGCCCGAGCCGGTCGCTGTCGAAGAGGTCGAGCGCCTCGGACTGCTCGATGCGCCGGTTGGCCTCCTGGAGGGACTCGCGGCCCATGCCGAGCCCCCGGTCCTCGACCTCCAGGACGTAGCCGGCGCCGACGGGCTCTCCGCTGACCCGGACCTTGGTGTGGGGCGGGGAGAACTGGGTGGCGTTCTCGATGAGTTCGGCCAGCAGGTGGGTGAGGTCGGCGACGGCTCCGCCGACGACCGCGGCCTCGGCGAGCTGGCGGACCTCGACGCGCGGGTAGTCCTCGATCTCGGAGACGGCGGCCCGTACGACGTTCGTCAGCGGGATCGGCATCCGCCAGGCGCGCCCGGGGGCGGCGCCCGACAGGATGATCAGGCTCTCCGCGTGCCGCCGCATCCGGGTGGTGAGGTGGTCGAGGCGGAAGAGGTCGCCGAGCTCGTTCGGGTCGTCGGCGCGCCGCTCCATCGAGTCGAGCAGGGTGAGCTGCTTGTGCACGAGGACCTGGCTGCGCCGGGCGAGGTTGACGAAGACCCCGCTGACGCCGCTGGCCAGTTCGGCGCGTTCGACGGCGGCGCTGAGCGCGGCCCGGTGGACCGTGGCCAGGGCCTCGCCGACCTGGGCGATCTCGTCGTCGGCGGCCGGGGCCCGCGGGGTTTCGGCTGACACGTCGATGTCCTGGCCGGCCCGCAACCGGTCCATGGCCTGGGGGAGTTTGCGGTGCGCGATCTCCAGCGCGGTGTTGCGCAGCGAGACCAGCTCGACGACGAGGGCCCGGCCGATGCGGACGGAGATGACGAGCGAGGCGGCCACGGCGGCCAGGCCCAGGACGACGGCGGCTCCGGCGGGACTCAGCGCGCCCGCGCCGAACGGGTCCGCGCGGTCCGCCGATGCCGCGTGGGCGGCGTCCGTGATCTCCCGCATCGAGCCGGCGACGGAGGTGTACGCCGCCTCCCAGCCGGAGGGCGGGCCGGCGGCCCCGGCACCGGCCGCGGCGGCCAGCGCCCGGTCCTCGGCCCCGGTGAGATCGGCGTAGGCGGCGCTCTTGGCCACGGACTGCCAGGCGTCCTGCTGGGCGGCCGGAAGGTCCCGGGCGGCGGAGGCGGTCAGGGCCCGTCGGGTCTCGACCGCGCCGGTCAGCCGGCGAAGCGTTTCGGCGGTGCGCGGCCCGGGCGCCGTCAGCAGGGCGTCCTCCCGCGAAAGTTGCTCCCCGGCCCGTGCGAACTCCAGCAGGACCCGGGCGTCGACGCCCAGTTCGGCGCCCTGGCCTCCTCCGGAAAGGGCGCCGCCGACCTCCAGCGCCGCGTCGATCACCCGGGTGTAGGTCTCGTACGCCGCTTCCGGGGTCGCCCGGTGCTCGGCGACGTCCTTGCGCGCCGGGCCCAGGCCCTCGGAGGCGGCGACGAAGGCGCGCAGCCGGATGACGATGTCGGTGCGGTAGTCGCCGGAGTCGGCGACGGTGTTGCGGTCGCCGAGCCGCAGGGCCCGTACGGCCCCGTCGGTGCGGCGGGCCTGTTCGTCCAGGGCGGCGGCCTGACCGGGGGCCTGGGCCGCGGCCGCCTGGCCGCCGGTGGGGTCGGCCAGCAGCCGTACGGCCGTGCGCCGTTCGGCCTGCAGCGCGGTGACGGCGGTCTCCACCGGCGCCCGCAGTTCCCGGTCGACGCGCTGGGCGCGGCTGAGGCGGGCGACGTCCTGGGCCGCGTCGACGGTCGCGAAGGCCCAGAGGGCGAGCAGGGAGACCACCGGCACCATCAGCAGCGAGACGATCTTCGCTCGGACGGTGGCGGGACGCAGCCGCAGCCGCGGACCGCGGCCACCGCCCCCGGCCGCGCCGGGTATCGCCGCGAGCACGCCGGAGGCCTCGTGCTCCGCCGGCTCCTCGGCGGGCGGTCCGGCGTGTGCCCGGCGGCCCGGCCCCTTGCCGCGGCCGCCCGCCGGCGCGGGCGCGGGCGGCCGCGACGCCGCCGCTTCCGGTGTTCTGCGGGGTCTGCGCATGGGCTCCTCGTTCCGGGCGGTGCGTACGTACGTGACGGTCGCGGGGGCGGTGGCGGTGGCGGTGGCAGGGGTGGCGCGGAGGTGACGGCGGCGACGGCCGGGGGCTGGGGCCGCCTCAGCCCGCAGGCGCGGTGGCGCCCCGCTCTCCCAGGCGCAGGTCGGCGGAGGCCATTGCGGAGGCCTCCCGCTCGTCTGCGGTCGGTGAGAGGGCGACGAACGCGGAGGTGATGAAGAGGTAGGAGCCGAGGCCGACGGCGAGCGGGAAGATGAACTGCATGGCGGTGGCCCCCGGCAGGGCCGCGTCCGAGGGGGTGACCTCGACGGCGACCGCGAGCATGCCGGTGTAGTGCATGCTGCTGACGGCGCCGCCCATGACGAGCGAGGCGACGGCGACGGCTACCGGGGATTTGATGTTGAGGGCCGCCCACAGGGCGGCCGTGGCCGCGACGACCGCGATGGCGACGGAGAGCCCGACCGTGAGCGGCTCGTAGGAGACCGAGCCGTGCAGGCGCAGGGCCGCCATGCCGAGGTAGTGCATGCTGGCGACGCCGAGGCCGGTGGTGAGGCCGCCGAGGACGAGGGCCCGGCCGCGGTCCTTCCCGTAGCCGACGGCGAAGACTCCGGCGCCGACGACGACCATCGCGACGAGGAGGCTGAGGATGGTCAGCGGCACGTTGTAGCGGATCTCGGTCCCGGTGACGTGGAAGCCGAGCATGGCGACGAAGTGCATCGTCCAGATCCCGGTGCCGATGGCCGAGGCCGCCGTGAGGAGCCAGTTGCGGCGGGAGGCGCCGGTCGTCGCGGCGAGCGCGCGAACGGTGCAGCGCAGGCCGAGGGCGGCGCCGATCGAAGCCATCACGTATGACAGCGCGGGGGTAAGCCAGCCGTAGGCGGCGTGGTCCAGGTGTCCCATGGCCACGGAAGCTAGTCCGGGTGAGGGAGCGAACACGGGCCGCATTTCGAAAGCCACTGGAACTGCTGGAATATGACAGAGATACGTTCATCTTCGATCACGCCACGTACCACCTTGCACACGTTCCGCAGGCATGTGCCGGAGCCCCGGTGGGGGATCATGGGCACATGAGCGAAGACCGCACACAGGACCACACCGGGGACCGGTCGCAGGACCCGGCTCAGGGCCGGCCGCAGGACCCGGCTCAGGACCCGGCTCAGGATCCGGCGCAGGAGCCGGCGCAGGAGCCCCGCGGGGACCTGTCTCAGGACCGCGCTCGGGACCGGCCCCGGGACCAGACCCGGGACCGCGGCCACGTCCAGGAGTTCTTCGGGGCGCGCGCGGCCGGCTGGGACCTCAAGTTCCCCGGGGACGGGCCGGCCTTCGCGACCGCCGTGGGCGAGTTCGGGCTGCGTCCCGGGGACCGGGTGCTCGACGCGGGCTGCGGCACCGGGCGGGCCCTGACCGCGCTCCGCGCGGCCGTCGGCCCGTCGGGCACGGTGCTCGGCGCCGATGTCACCCCGCAGATGCTGGCCGCCGCGCACGAGGCCGGCCGCGACGCGGAGGGTGCCCTGCTGCTGGCGGACGTGGCCCGGCTGCCGCTGCGCGACGGCGCGCTGGACGCGGTGTTCGCCGCCGGCCTCATCGCCCATCTGCCCGACCCCGGGGCCAACTTGCGCGAGCTCGCCCGGGTGGTCCGCCCGGGTGGCCGGCTCGCGCTGTTCCACCCGATCGGCAGGGCGGCCCTCGCGGCCCGCCACGGCCGCGAGCTGACCGCGGACGACATGCGCGCCGAGCACAACCTCGGCCCGCTGCTGGCCGGTTCGGGCTGGCGGCTGACCTCGTACGCCGACGAGGACTCCCGCTTCCTCGCGCTGGCGGTCCGTACGCCCTGACCAACGAACCCCCTGACCAACGAATCTCCTGACCAACGGACGTCCTACGTCGGCCACTTGCCCTGGACACGAAGTCGCGGTCGTTGACCGTGGTGACCTTGATCGTGATCGTGACCTGGTCGCCGGACGCCGGCCGCGCGGGGGTTGTCTCCACGGACATGCGCTCGCTGGAGATGACGGCCGTGTCCGCGCGTGCGGGCGAGGACGACCCGAACAGCACCGCCGCCAGGAGGCGGGTGGTCCCGCCGGGTCGATGCGCGCGACCGTGCGACCGCCACCGTGGCGGGCGGTCAGTCCTCCGTGCAGGTGGCGGGCGTGGAAATCGGCTCCCGCCAGCTCTCGACGCGGTGGTTACCCGCTGGTTAGGGTGCGCCGACGAGAGAACGACCGGGAGGCCACGTGTCCGAAGAGGAGGACGGCGGTTCGCTGTACGTACTGACCGCCGTGCTGCTGACCCCCGCGCAGTTCCCGAGCATCCTGGGTGACGACTACCCCGAGGCCTGCTCGCTGCTGGGCGTGCCGCCGGCGGCCGCCGGGTACGGGCTGGTGCTGGGACAGGACGAGGAGGGCGCGCGCTGGACGGTGGTGGTCGACGACGTCTCGCTCGTGGCCATGGCCATCGCCTCGTGGGACTGCGGGATGGAATACGACCTGTCCCCCGACGAACGGTCCATCGTGGTCTCGCTGGCGGGCTGGCCGGTGGCGCTCGCGGTGTCCACGGCCGGGATCCCCGATCCGCACGATCCCGAGCAGGGCGCGGACGGCACGGGGCGGGTGCCGCTGGCCCCGCCGTCGGCCGAGGCCTGGGGTCCGGTGCAACGGCGGATGGGCGCCGACCAGATCGCCCGGGAGTGGGCCGACTGGAGCGAGCGCGTGGCCACGGACGGCGGGGCCGCGGCCGCCGCGCACCCGGGGCTGGCGCGGGCTCTGGAGGAAGCGCTGGGATACACGCAGAACCCGCCGCCGCCCGGCAGGGTGCGGTCGTCCTTCGCGGGCGACGAGGCGCGGACGCTGCGCGTCGACGGGCCGGGATGGTCTCTGGTGGCCCGCACCGGCGGGGCCGCGTTCGTCCTGCTGGACGAGGAGCCGAGCGAGGTGCTGTCCGTACCGCAGGAGGCGCACGGGGAGGTTCCGGAGCTGTCGGAGCTGCTCGCGGCGCTGGACAGGGTCGCCGTACGGCCGGTCTGAACAGGGCTGGCGTGCGGTGCGGTGCGGTGAGCGAGTGGGGCGCGTGCGGCGGGTGACTGCCGTGCGGGATGTGTGGGATGCGGTGTCTGGTCCGGTCGTGAGGGGGAGGATGCGCTGATGGATCCGGTGGAACTGGTCCCGGTGGGCGTGGTGGTGGGTGGTCGCTCGGAGGTCGTCGACGACGACTGGGGGCGGGAGACGGCGGTGATCCGCCTGGACCCCGAGTGGTTCGGTCCGCAAGCCCTGTACGGGCTGGAGGACTTCTCGCACGTCGAGGTGGTCTTCCACTTCGACCGGGTTCCGGAGGACAAGATCGAGACGGGCGCGCGGCACCCCCGGGGCAATGCGGACTGGCCGCTCGTCGGCATCTTCGCCCAGCGCGGAAAGAACCGGCCCAACCGGCTGGGCCTTTCGCGCTGCCGTGTCCTGAAGGTGGACGTACTGGCGGCGGACGGCCCCGAGTTGCACGTGGAGGGTCTGGACGCGGTCGCGGGCACTCCGGTGCTCGACCTCAAGCCGTACATGACGGAGTTCGGCCCGCGCGGTGAGCACCGCCAGCCGGAGTGGGCGACGGAGCTGATGCGGGACTACTACTGAGTCGCGCGGGGTGGGAGCGGGCTGTGTAGGGTCCACGATTCTGTGAGCAATATCGGCTGATCATGAGCACTTGATGAGCAATATCGGCACTTGGTGTGCAACGCTCCGGGCAACTTCAGGCAGTTGGGGTCTACATTTGATCCTTCCTGCCTGGGGTGCCTGCGGCGCTCCTACCGTCGAAGGTATGGCTGGACAGAGTGCAAGGCGGGGGCGTTTAGGTACTGGGGAACCGGTTGCCTGGGTTCGGTACGAAGACGGTGGAGCGCTGGCGTATCCGGTGGACCGGCTCCGACTGAAGGACTTCCGTGGTTCAGTGCCCTGGCGGCAGGTCCGGTCCCGGCACGGTGACCTGCATTTTTCCGGGTCGTACGCGTCGGCGACCACGGGTGCGTTCGTGGTGCACGAGAGCCGGTTGGAGCTCGCCCGCCTGCTGCTGGCCGACTTCGACCCTTCGGTGCAGCGGATCTACGCTCAGCCGTTTCGTCTGGTGGCTCGGGTCGAAACGCGGACGCGTCACCACGTACCGGACTACCTGCTGGTCTCCGCGTCGGGCACGGCCCGGTTGGTGAACGTAAAGCCGGCTGAGCGGCTGACCGACCCGAAGATCGCGGAGGTGTTGGCCTGGCCCCGTGAGATCACCGAGCGTCACGGCTGGGAGTACGAGATCTGGTCCGGGGCCGACGTCGTGTTCCTGGAGAACGTCCGCTTCCTGGCGGCCTACCGGCGCCCGGGAGTCGTGCCAGAGGAGGAAGTGGCGCGGGCCTGGGCGAGCGTGCACGACGAGGACACCTTGGCGGATGCCGAGCGGAGGCTCGCTGGCGCTGGGCCGCGGCACGAAGCCCGGCCCCCGCTGATGGCCCTGCTGTGGATGGGGAAATTGACCACAGATCTGACGCGTCCGCTGTCGGGCGACTCAGTGCTACGGAGGACGGCATGAGCGCCTGGACGACGACACTGCGGCCCGGGCTGCCGTTGGCCTTCGATGGCGAGCAGTTCACCGTCGCGGAGATCGAGGGACGCCGGGTGCTGCTGCAGCAGCTGGGAGTCCTGGGGCAGCCGAAATGGCGCCAGATAGACACCGCGGTGCTGCTGTCGCACCCCACCACCCGGATCCTGGTCGACGCGCCCGAGCCCGAGACTGCGCTGGCGACCGTACTGGGCACGCTGAGTGGGGATGAGGACGACGCGCTGACGGTCAAATACCAGCATGTCCAGGAGGTACTCACGGGCTATCGGTTGGGCTGCGCGGAGTTGGCCCTGGAGGGCGAACCGCGACCGCAATACGCGCCAAGTGTTCCGGTGATGCACCGGTACGCCGCCAAGGCTGCCGAGCTCGGGGTGGGCGAGAGCACGATTCGCCGTTGGGCGGTCCAGGCCGAGGCCGGTCCGGCGGGGCTGCTGAAGGAACGGCGCACACGCGACGTCCTGGACCGGGCCGACCCGCGCTGGGTCGACGCGGCACGCGATGCGGTGACCCGGCACGTGAAGGCCAGCCGCCCGGTTCGCGACCTATTGCTGCTGGAGATCGAGGAACGCCTGGCGGAGGTCCACGGCCGGGACACGGTCCCGTCCCCCGCCAGGACGACGGGCTATGCGATTCTCCGTGAGCTGGACCGGGGCACGAACGCGTTCACCGGCAGCACGAAGGGCAAGCGGTCGATTGCGAACCGGCCGCAGGGCACCTACGGCCGTCTGCGGGCGACCCGGCCGGGCGAGTACATCGTGCTGGACACCAACCGCTTGGACGTCTTCGCGATGGAGCCGGTGACCTGCCGTTGGGTGCAGTGCGAGCTGACCGTGGCTATGGACCTTTACAGCCGCTGCATCACGGGCCTGAGGCTGACGCCGGTGTCGACGAAGTCCGTGGATGTGGCCGGGGTGCTGTTCGAAACGGTCCGTGCACACAGCCCGGCCGCTGCCGGCGAGGTCGAGCCGTTGCCCTACTGCGGCATCCCCGCCACCGTGGTGGTGGACGCGGAGAAGCTGGTGGACGCCGCTGTCGACGGTCGGCCGCTGCTGCCGAGCGTCGCGGCGGAGGCCATCGTCTTCGACCACGGCAAGGTCTACCTGTCGAACCACATCCGCAGTGTCTGCGCGAAGTTCAGCATCTCGCTGCAGCCAGCCCGGCCGTACACACCCACCGACAAGCCGATCGAGCGCTGGTTCAGGACCCTGGGTGAGGGCCTGCTGGCCGCGCTGCCCGGCTACAAGGGGCCGGACGTGCACAGTCGCGGCGAGAAGGTCGAGGAGGAGGCGTTCTTCTTCATCGACGAACTCGAAGCAATCATCCGTGAGTGGATCGTCCTGATCTACCACCGGCGCCACCACCGCGGTCTGACCGTCCCCGAGTTCCCCAAACTGAAGCTGAGCCCACTGGAGATGCTCGAACACGGCATCAACCGGGCCGGACCGCTGACCATCCCGGCGCGCGCGGACATGGTCTTCGAGTTCCTCGAAGAGGCCCATGTCACCATCCAGCACTACGGGGTGGAGTACGACACTTTGCGCTACAACGGGGACGCCCTCAACGGCTACCGCAACACTCCCAGCTCGCTGCGCGGGCCGAACGCGGGCAAGTGGCCGATCGCGGTCGACACCGCAGACATCACCCGCGTCTACTTCCAGCATCCGCGAGACAAGACCTGGCACGCGCTCCCGTGGGAGCACGCCCCGGCCATGAACGGCCCTGTCAGCCGTGAGGCCGTCGGCTACGCACGTAGGCTCGCCGCGAAGACCCACCGCTTCCCCGACACCCGACGCGCCCTGGTCGAACTGCTGGAGCGTTGGGGCGCGGGGCTGGCCGCCGACCGAGTCGAGCGGCGGATGGCCGTGCGACTGTCCCAGCAGCGCCTGCGTCTGCTCGGCGAGGACGAGACCGTCGACGAGGCTGCGGGACTGCCCACGGCCAAGCGGATCACCGCCCTGCACACCGACGCCGCACCCTCCGCCGAGCCTGACGAAGGCGCCGCCGCACCGGATCTGCACCTGGTGGACACAGATCTGGGCGGGGACGACGACGAGGACGGGGAATGCGACGCGGCATTCCCCGGGGAGGAGAACGCGGCCATCGACGAGGACGACTTCTACGCCGGTGCCTGGGAATCACGTTGACGGGCCCGGTCAGGCAGGAGCCGTTCGAGGGCGACGACCGACTGTATTCCCCGACGCGTCTGGCGGGCTGGCTCCAAGAGGTCAACGGTCCCGAGCGTGTACCACCGCTGTTCTTGTCGAGAGCCGGGATCGAGGCCCTGTCCGCGGGTGACCTCTTGCGGTACAACGACCGTCGAGCGGTCTGGCACGCCAACATCGGTCCGATCAGGACCCCTCAACTCCTGGCTCTGCACGAGGACCTGCGTGAAGTCGTCGAGTCCAACCGGCAGGACAGCGACAAGGCGAAGCCGGCGGTGCTGGTGGACGCCTACCCAGGGCTGGGCAAGAGCACAGCGGTGCGCGAGTTCGGGCGCGATTACTATCGCGAGCAGATCGTCCTGCGCGGCGAGACCACTCCTGCCGGGGACCGGCGAGTTCCGCTGATCTATATCGCGCTAACCGGCAACACGCAGATCCGTGGCCTGAACGCGGCGATCTGCCGCTTCTACGGCCTGCCGGACTCGGGAGACGCCGACACCCTTGCTGAGCGGGCCAAGGACGCGGTCTTGAGCATGAGAACGGCCGTCTTCGTGATCGACGACATTCACTTTTTGGTCCCCACCAAGGCCAACGCGAGCTCAGTGCGGATGGCCAACCATCTGAAGTTCCTGGCCAACACCTTCCCGGTCACCTTGATCTACGTCGGCGTCGGGGTCCGCGACCGCGGCATCCTCAGCGAAGGCGAGTCCCCCGATCAGATGCTGAACGCGCAGTTCGGCCGCCGTACCACGCCCCTCACGATCCTGCCGTTCCAGATCGATGACGACGAGGGCCGCCACGAGTTCCGCAACCTCCTGCTGACGATCGAACGCAAAGTCGTCCTGGCCGAGAAATATCCCGGCATGCTCGCCAACGATCTGGCTGGCTATCTCTTCGCCCGGTCCAGTGGACACTTCGCCTCTCTCATGACATTGATCAACCGCGGCTGCCTGCGTGCGATCCGCACCGGACAGGAACGCCTGGACGAGGGCCTGATGGACAAGGTGAAGAATGACGCAGCTGCAGAGCACGCCCGCGAGGAGTACGTCGCGGCGCTCAGTGCCGGATTGATCACCGCAAAGCCCGTCACTTCGGCCCGTCGCAGGAAACCGGCCTGATGAACTGGACCGCCAACCGGATCCCGATCAGCGTGAGTCCGCTGCCCGGGGAGGCCCTCGACAGCTGGCTGGAGGCGTACGCGCGACGCCTGGCGGTATCGACTCAGGAACTCCTGCGATTCCTCACACTGCCCTCAGGTAGCCCGACCAAGCTGGTCTGCCGACTCTCCGACCACGAGCGGGCAATGCTCAGTGAGCGCACCGGCATCGGACCGGCCAGGCTCACTTCCATGACCCTTGAGCCGTGGGACGGCCTGGTGGTCTCCATCAGCCCAGACAACCGCACAATGAGGCGTCCGCCAGCCTGGCGCTTCGCCGGCACCCACACCCGCTACTGTCCGGCCTGCTTGGAAGAAGACCAAGGCCGATGGCAACTGATCTGGCGTCTGCCGTGGTCCTTCGCCTGCACCCGTCATGACGTCCTGCTGTGGGATCTCTGCCCAAAGTGCGGACGACCGCCGCCCGTTCACAGCGGCCGACGACCCGGACGGTCAGTGCCCGGCGTATGCCTTACAGGAATCGGCACCGGCCAGATTGTCCGATGCGGCTTCCCGCTCGCGCAATCCTCTCGTTTGACACTGCCGGGCGATGGGCTGGTGATGACAGCTCAGCATGAAGTCGATCGGAGTGTGCTCGGGCTGAACAGCGAGGCTCAGCCTGACCACAGGCATGGTCAAGAACTGTCGCTCCTTGCTCGCCGGGCGCTCTACGGGGTCCGCTATCGCTGGGAGTCGGCTCCAGCCGTAGCTCACACCGTTCTGGCTGAGTGCGGCAGCGCACCCACCCCCTTGAGTCTCCAGCAGACAGCCGACAGTCACAACACCGCCGTCGGCACAGCGCTGGCCAGGATCGCCCTCGACACCGGGCACGGCGACCACGAGGGTGTCTTCAACTGGTTGCTGGCTTCCGGGGCGACCGGTCGTCCGCAGTCGGCCTACATCACCGCGTGGGCTCAGAGCTGGATGCCCGCGGGCCCGCGGGTCGTTGCGCGGGCACTCGCTGCAGCCGACCCGGAGCTGAACATAATGGCACGGCTTCGCTACGGAAGTGCGACCCGCACGCCGGCGCTGCCGACCCTGACCGAGGAGGACGTCCGCCACCGAGCGGCCAAGCTACCGGCCATGCTCTGGCCAGCTTGGGCAATGCGGCTCCTGCCCAGGGACGTGACCAGTGCCAGCAGACAGCCGGGCTTCCGCAGGGCCTGCGCCTCCATGCTGTTGCTCCCCGGATCAACCTACGACTACGAGCAGGCAGCCATCCTGCTAGGGAACAAGAAGCACAAGGGGAACCGAGCAGCGCTCGGCCACGCTATGGGCCGACACGAACAGACCTCACTGCCCATCCCGCTGGGCCTGCTGGCCAGCGCCCTTGACCAGCACCAGTCACCCGTCGACTACCAGCGGCGACGGGCCACATTCACCGACACCACGATCAGCTTCGACCTGGCCGGCTACCGCAAGATCTGCCTTCACCACGGACACCAGCTCTCACCTCGTCGCATCGAGCGCGCGAGGTGGGCACTGCTCGGCCTCCTCCTCGGCGCCGACCCTGGAGCCGATTCCAACACCCCCCTTTGGCCCGACGAGTACCACTTCCGGCTCCCCCACGACCTCAAAGGATTCCTCCACGACCAAGCTCGCGCTAACCTCCAATACCACGGCATCGACGAAGCCGTCCGCTGGGAACCACCCGAATCCTGGGTGGACAACGTTGATTGGCCTGGCGTCAACCCCGACGCGGTTGACGCCGCCATATTCAGGGAGCTGGCTGCGGCCGGCCGCTCCGCCACAGATATGGCGCATGCCCTGGGGATCACGGGATCCCATGTCAACCTCTACGCCGAAGCAAATGGGGTCACAGCGCCCGAGCCGCTGCTAGAAGGCCGCCCCGGACCTGGTCGCCTCTACCCACGCCGTGGCCTTCTGGCGCCCGATCAACTGCGCGCGCTCTACGAGGAACAACGCTTGCACCAGAAGCAGATCGCGGAGCTGGCGGGATGCAACAACCACACGGTCCACCGTGCCCTCAAAGACGCAGGGATCCCCCTACGCAAGTCCAGTCCGCCCTTCTCCCTCGAACGGTCCATCTCCAAGGAGTGGCTCGAGGATCAGTACCTGAGAAGGGGGAGAGGCTCCTTCGAAATCGCCCAAGAGCTGGGCGCCCACAAAAACGGGATTCTGCACCTTCTCCAGAAATGGAACATCCCTCGACGACCCCGCGAGCGGTTCGTCAACCCCTTCGGCACACTCGACACGCCCTTGTCGGCAGCCATGCGCTCGCTGAGCGTCACCAGGAACTGCCTCCAACGGCTCCGTTACCTCAAGGAACTCCCAGGACACCGCAACCTCTCAGCAGCGGCGTCGCACCTGCATGTTTCGGCCGGCACCCTCAGTTACCAACTCCGAGGGATCGAGAGGATCGTTGAGTTCCCAGTGATCAACCGCTCCACCCCTCTCACTGCGACCGTCGATGGGCACCAACTCATCACCGAGGCAGTGCATCTTCTAGCGCTCTTGGACAACGGCCATCCAGCTTGAACCACTGGACGCGCTCGGCAGCCCGTGATGCCCCCAACCCAGCGAACGTCCGTTCACGCGACGGTTCAGTGACAGACAGCGGGATGGCGGGCGTATGTCCGGTCAGGCGTCGCGCGCGGCGAGCAGGTCAAGGGCGATGTCGGCGGCCATGTCGCCCTGGCCTTCGACCAGTCCGCACTGTCCGACTGCGATCAGGAGGCTTCGGGGGTCGACGCCGGGCTCGGGGTGATCGTGGCCGTGGTGCGGGCGGCGCCGGCGATGCGGACGTAAAGTGCAGAGGACCCGAGAAGCAGAATGTATGGGAGGAAGCTCGTGCCTGACGGACTGCAGTGGATTGCCAATGCAGATTTCGACAACTATTGCCTAACCTTCGCGAAAGGCTTGACTGCGGAGGAGCTCGTCCGGCGTATGGGAGGTGATCCGACCGCCATTACAGAACCGATGCATCTCGACGATGCCGTCCAACTTGACGGCGGGGATGGATTGATTGCCTTGGTGGGCAGCGAGAATGGTTGGGCGTTTGCGTTGGAGCTCCAGAGCATGGAAGGTGATGACGAAGAAGTCATCGAGACCGTCTCGGAGTATACCGATGTGATTGTGCTCACCAAGAGCTTTTCGGCGCCTTCCGTTTTTCGCCTGTTCAGTGAAGGCCGACCCGTAGCATATTTCGAAGTTCGCAACCTCGATGAGCGGGCAGTAAGAGGCGAGGATCCGACTACCATCATTCCTGCCATGAAGCGGGCTGGAATCCTACTCGGCAATGGCCTTTCTGCCGAGCCAGAAGATATCGACAGGTGCGCTCTCCTGCTGGCCGAGGAAGAGTTCGGTCTCTCCATCCCGCAGATGACGTCTCAGCATGCCATGCTGCCGGCCGTCAATCTGGAGCCCGCCTCGTTCCACTGAGGTGAAAACGACAGGAGGTCGGGAACGGAAACCCATTTCCGTTCCCGACCCCCTCCGGACCACCGTCCAATTACGGGCGTGGACGCACTACACAAAGCTGGTCGAGATTACATCCCTCGAATCCTGGGACGCCAACGAAGAATTTATCCTCGTCCAACATCCGCTTTTTTGGCACGAACTGGGTGCCGATCCTGTTGGCGGCACCACTGTTCTCCCTCAGCAGTATGGACCCTCGCCCGCACTTCTCGGTCCAAGTGGGCACCGGATAGCGCGGGTCATCGAACAGCTTCCATTGGTCATCCGGCTGCTTTTCGGCGTAGACGTTGACGCAATCGTCGCCGCTGGTGACCTGATTGACCCCGCCAGGCATACCACCACTCTCATGGGTGATCGCGAAGGGATATTCGTCACAGCTGTAATTATTCACCGGCTCGAATTTGTACTGCCCCGAGGTTGGGCAAACTATATCCCGGTTGTCGCTGTTGGTTTGATCCTTCGCGTTTCCAGTAGTCTTGTCCGTGCCCTTCATGTTTCCAGGTCCCAGATAGCGGACCGGACTGTTGTGGCTTTTGCTCCCGGCATGGTTTGGAAGCTTCTCTTGCAGAACCCAGTACAAAGCTGCTGCCGACGGGGCCTTTGCAGTGTTGACGAGATAGGTCGGAATATAAGCCGGGAATATACACCCCGTCTTATTGTACGCCTGCGTCCCCTTGGTTGTGTCATCGCAACGGACTCGCAGATTCGCGTCAGCCCTGTCTATTTCGGTCTTCTTGCCGAACATGGAGACGCTAAGGCCCCAGGAGTGACCGATCGTGTCACTACCACCGGTGTTCGTCCAGCGGTGCTTAATGGTGGCAATTGACGTGTGGGCATCTCCCGGCAGCCAATCGGCCGGAACATTCCACTGCATAGTTCCCGACTGGCAAGGGCCACTGCAGTTAGCCCGCGCAGTCATGTTGACGGGGCCGAATCCCACATCCAAACGCTGCGGAGTGATCTTAATCCGCTGCTCGAACTCTGCACTCCGAATATCCAGCTGCGTGGGCGCGTCAATCAGAAAAATTGCCTGCCCGATGGGCGCATTATCCTTGAGTCGTGTCCATGAATGCTCCTCCCGCAAACATGCCGCGTCGCGAGTGAGGACAAGCGGTTTCGTAGTCACCCGCGAGCAGAGACTGTCTGCATCTGTGGAATAGTCCGGAACTGTCGCGAGCATCGCCGCTCCGGTGAGGCCCTTCGTGTCGGGACTAGAGATGGTTCGTCTGGAGTGACACAGTTCCTCACCCGACTTCCCAAGAACAGGCGCGCAGCCACTTCCTTGCTCAATCTGGACACCCTTGGGGTTGAGAGGGCCGCCGAAGTCCTGCCTCTTGAGCAGCATCTGCGGCAAGACGCTCGAGCCCAGGTAGTTGGGCTCGTCGGGGGCGTTGTCGTAGGGTTCGTCCGAGGCATTCTCGTCGGCTTCGGGAATGCTGAGGTCCGGCATCTGAGAGAAATTGCCGGGCTCGAATGCGACGGCATCGTAGGCGATGTCCTGGTCGCCGGTACCGTCCGTGGTGATTGTGGTGAGGCGGACCTCTGGGACCACGCCTTTGAAGCGGAACGCACCAAGGCTCACCCAGCGGTTTCCTGTGCCCGGCTGGGAGACAATCTTCTGTCGCCAGCCGTTCGTAGTTTGGATCTCATAGTTGGCGACTTTGGTGTGGGCGCCGTGGTCGGGGAGGTGGACCCAGACCTTCGCGTCCTTGTCGAGGGTTTGGTTCAGCTTCCAGGTGCCGGTGACCTTCATGCGGTCGCCTTCGGCACCGGCTTTTCGGGTGTGGGCGAACCAGAAATTGCCGTCGTAGCCAGCGCCGAGCTGCTGGAAGTCGATCTTGGCGCTGGGTGTGGCGAAATCGAGGCTGAAGGTGCCGCTATTGGCCTTGTTCTGGGTGCAGCCCGGCCGGTGGATCGGGGTGCTGTCGGCCACGTCGTCGACGACAAGGGCATTCGCCGGCAGGCCACTAGTAGTGCAGTTCGGCGGATAGGCGGTGCCGTCAGCTTCCTCTTTGTAGGTGTCGTTGAACCGCATGATTTCGTTGCCGCACTCCGAGAGGGCGCATTCCTTCCACTTGACCGGCTGGTTCCACCAGCACTTGAGGTCGTCGCGGGTACACGCGCCCAGGCCCGGGTCGTTCTTGTCGTTCGGGCCGATCTTGCTTGGGTCGCAACTGTTGGCCGCGGTGCAGAACAGGCCCTCGGCAGGCTTGGCCGAGGTGCGCAGGGCGCTGTTGGTCCACCATGAGGCGCGGAATCCGGACACCATCTTGCCGGGGGATTCCATCGCCTCGAGGGGGCGGGCGGCCCAGCCGATGACCTTCTCCTGGTAGGGCCAGTCCTGCGGGTGGGCGGCCTGAGAGTAGTCGTCGGTACCGGCTGGTCCTTCGAGGAACGGCGTGCGGTTGGCCTTCCACAAGGGGTTGGCCGGGTTGTTGGTGAAGCCCACGCCCCACAGTCCGCCGTTGTTCGCGGCGGCGGCCTTGGGGTAGTAGCCGGAGTTGTAGGCCCAGAGGGCGAAGAACCAGTTTTCGATCCACTTGGGGTCGCCGTTGTTCACGATCAGCCCGTCCTGGTTGGTGCTGTTCCACTTTTCGGCCAGCACGCGCTGGCCGGCGGCGATGTTCGCGGTGTAGTCGAGAGCCGCGGCCTCCTGCTGCAGCGTGGACAGCGTGGCCACCTCGCCGGGCTTCTCACGGCCGTGCATGCGCATGCCGTCGGTGATCTGGCTGACGCCGTAACCGCAGTCGGCTTCGGCCCAGTTGATGCCCCAGGGGTCGTTCTGCTGGCCGTTGGCCGCGTACTTGATGCCGTAGTAGTTGCCGATCAGCGGGTTCCCGGTGACGCCGGGTACGACAACTCGGGATGCCTGCCACATGTTGGATTCCTGGGCGGTGATGCCCAGCAGGACCTGCGCCGGGATCCGGCCGCCGCTGTGGAGGCCGAGGCGGGGGAAGAGCGTCTGCGGCTGATAGGCCGGCATCCCCAGGTTCTTCCAGTTCGCCGGCCGGGACACGTTCTTGTCCAGGGTGCCGTTGACGATCTGGTCGACGGCCCACTCCACCTGGCGGGGCTTGGGCTGCATGGCCTGCTTGGCCGGGTCGTTTCGTGGCACCGCGCAGTAACGCTCGTCCTCGGCCAGCGAACCGGCGGCCAACGGTGCCGCACGCGGGGAAGCAGGCTTCGGCGCTGCCGTGCCCAGGGCCGGGGACGGAGTCGTGCCCGCGGCGGCCTTGTCGGCTGTCAGCGACGGGGTGACGGTGAACAGGGTGTCCTTGCCCGTGGCCAAGACCTTGAGGCTGATCTTCTGGGCCCTGGCCGAGAGATCCTGCTTGCGCGGGTCGCTCTCGCCGGCCGCGGCCACCTTGGTGACCAGCGCCTTGGCGCCGGTGGTGACCTGGGATTCTTTGGGCACGTCCGGGCGGCGCTGGACCGTCTTGGGCAGCTTGTCCGCGGCCTTGGTCTCGCCGGTGATGACGACCGTACCGCCGGCACTGCCGGTCACGTCCATCTTCGTCAAAGCGCCGCGCGCCAGGATGGCCGGCTTCGTCTTGTCGGCGTTGCCGCGGCTGATGTCGGCCGCGCTGATGCGCTTGACCTCACCCTTGTCTTTGGAGCCGGCGGGCCGGTCCAGGTAGACAAGGCCGCCCTCGGCATCCGCCTTGAGACCGAAGGGCACCTGACCGGTACGGGCGAGGGCAGTACGGCGGCCCTGCGCGTCGATCCGGGTCAGGCGGGCGGAGTCCGCCGCGACGATGTCGTTGCCGACCGGGATCGCGGAGGTGACCTGGCCGGTCAGCTCGGTGGTCCGGGTGACCTTGGCCGCCGCGGCGTCCACGGTCAGCAGCCGGGTCTGGTTCTTGGTGTCGCCGCCGGCCTGGGTCAGCACGGCGCTCTCGCCGGTGCCGCAGCCCGGGCTGAAGTAGGCGAGCGAGGCCTGCCGGTCCAGCTTGGTGACGGCGCCGGAGTCCAGGTCCACGACCGCGGTGAACGCGCCCCGCGCCATGAGCTCGGGCTTGTTGGTGAACGTACGCGGCGCGTAGGCGACCACGGCCCGCTTGCCCGACCCGGTGACGCAGGCGTTGCCGATCCACATGTCGGCGTCGAAGCCGGGCTCGGCCAGTGTCGCGGCCGTGCGCCAGCCGTAGCCGGCCTTCTGGTCGGCGACCAGTAAGTGGAAACCGGCGGTGTCACCACTGGTGGTCCAGGCGCGGTCGGTCGAGGCCTTCCAGCCCTTGCCCAGGACCTTCTCACGGTCGGCGGGAGCGACCTGGGACGGGTCCGCGGCAGCAGCCGATGCGGCTGCTGCATCCGGCTTCACCGCTTCCGCCCACGCCTGCCCCTGTACCAGGCCGCATATGAGCGCAGCACTCACGAGCGCCGCCGCTGATGCGCGGCGCCTTCTTGCACGATGTCTCAAGGGAGTCTTCCTTGCTTGGCGGATATGGGAAATCGCGGCGCAAGACCGCCCTGGCACGATGCCGGATGGAGAAGTGGCCGGGCATCACGAACGGCGTCACGAACGAGGAGCTCAGGGCGCTGCGCCTTGCTGGTACAGCGCTGGGGCTCGGGGACATCGAAAGACGGCCATCCACCAGGAGTTGGCCGCACCCCGCGTTGGTGAGCGAACAACTCGCCAACGCGAGCATCACTGCTCTGCTCAGATCTTCGAACTCGGTCCGTCAGCCGAGCACTTGCCTACCGGACAGGCCGAAACGGGCCGCCGAGCGATCCGACGACCCGTCACGAAGGATCGAGATAGGGCTAGCTCATCAGGGGCGAGCCGTTGAGCTGCCAGGTGATGGGACCCTTGGCATCGCCTTCGATGTCGTACACGACAGTCGCGTCACCAGACCACTGCTTGCTCGGGTCGAGCGTCACCGACGGCGTCAGGCAGGTGATGTTCGTCGCGGTGGAGTTGTCGGCCACCGTGTTGATGTTGGTCGTGAAATCGCAGGTCTTACTCGTCACCACGACATCGCCAGCCGCGCCGCTACCCGGAGCCCGGCTCTCCAGGCGAGTGGTGATCTTGAAAGAGGTGTAACGCTTGCTTGTGAGATCGGACTGGCCGTCGTTAAGGAACTGCCACTGGAGGACTGACTTTCCTCGGACCTTGTTGTCCGCGAGAGCCTCGGCGCAGACCGGGATCACCAGTTGAGCCTCGGGGATGGCGCCGGGCATCGAATGAACCGTGCTGTTGGTCGTGCAAGTCTGCGCTGCGCTGGCGGACTGCGAAACGGTGATGACTCCGGAGAAGGCGGTCAGAGCTATTCCGACCGCAGAGGTCCGGAAGAGATTCCTGTTCATGGTTCGTTTCCCATCATCGTATTTTGCGGAATCATTTAGAGCCCACGAGGGGTCGTAACGTCGGCGGCCGTCGACCCTTAGTGGTGCCCCCAGCGCTCCGCTCTGACCCTCACCGGGCTCACGCAGGCTAAATCTCGTGACGGTGATCGATCAAAGGGTTCCCAGTCCCGAAGCGAATATGGCTGACACTCGTCCTACAGTCGGAGTCGCCCAACACCCCAACGGCCAGCTCACGCAAGGTATTTAGGTATGAGAGGCCTGATAGAATTTCGACCTCCGGTTAAAATCATCGGCTGAAACCATCTCGCTACCCAGCTCTGCGGCCCACGCCGAAAAGTACATAAGGGGGCACTTATTGATCCGAAACGCTTTGGGTTCACGCTCGCTGACGGTGTGTGAGTGATCTGGTGGGGGACGCGCGGACCTGGTCGCCGGACGCGCAGGAGGCCGTGCGGTTGCTGGCGGTGTCCGCGCTGACGGAGGGCCGGGACCGGGTGGAGGTTGCCGGCCTGTTCAAGGTGTCGGTCAAGGCCGTGGACAACTGGTGGCCGAAGTGGCAGGCCGGCGGTCGGGACTCGCTGCTGTCCCGCCAGCGAGGCCGTCGCGTGGGTGAGCATCAGGTCCTCTCCGAGGCCGAGCAGGCCGCTGTCCGGCAGGCTGTCCTTGATCACACCCCATCCGACCTGGGGCCTTCTGGTCAGCTGTGGACGCGGGGGCAGATAGGCCAGCTGATCTTCAAGCTGTACAGGGTCCGGTTCACCGAGCCCGGGCTAGGCAAGTACCTCAGGCGCTGGGGGCTGACCTTCCAGCGTCCAGCGTCCGGACAAGAGGGCGGTCGAGCAGGACCCGGAAGCGGTCCGTGTGTGGCATGAGGAGACCTGGCTGGCCATCCGCGCCAAGGCGAAGGCCGACGGTGGCGAAGTCCTCTTCGCCGACCAGGTCGGCATCCGATCCGACCAGGTCGCAGGCCTCACCTGGGGCGAGAAGGGCCGCACCCCGATCGTCCGCCGCACCGGAAACCGGTTCTCCGTGAACGCGATGTCCGCGATCAGCACCCGCGGCCGGATGCACTTCATGGTCTTCACCGAGTCGTTCGACGCGAAGGTCATGTGCCGCTTCCTCACCCGGATCGTCGGGCACTTCGACCGGAAGGTCCACCTGGTCGTCGACCAGCACTCGGCCCACCGCTCGAAGGCCGTCCGGGCATGGCTCGCCGAGCACGACGACGAGATTGAGCTGCACTTCCTGCCCTCGTACTCACCCGAGCTGAACCCGGACGAGCCGGTCAACGCCGACCTCAAACGCAGCCTGCCCCACACCCACCGGGCCAGAAACCAGGCCGAACTCGCCGCCGAGACCCGCCGGTTCTTCCGGCGGCGCCAACGCCAGCCCCACATCGTCCGCGGCTACTTCGGCGGCACCCACGTCCGCTACACCCTCAATCAGAACCCTTTAAGTTTCTGATCAACATGTTTGATTGGGTCACTCTGGCTCATTTCTGTCAGGTGGAGATCCAATGCATGCAATCGAGGGTTGATCGAATCCGCCAAACCCTTTGATTGAATGTCATGTGTTTTAATTTTGCTAGGTACTCGGGGTGGTGATCGCTCAGCCACGACACCGCCCGCACAACCCCGAAATGATCACTCCGGAGTCAAGCCGGTGGGTCCGGGCTCAGCATCCAGGTGCTCATCCATCTCCGCTTCCAGGGCGATCTGCATTAGGTGCTGGGCCAGCTCGGGCAGCAGCCCACCCTCGCCCATCAGTCGCAGGCCCTCGCCACCGCGGACCTTCTCGGTCGCAGCACCGTCAGCTCGTCCAGCAGTTCGTCCCACTCGGCGCCTATCTGAGCGGTGGCCTTGGCCTCGATCAACTCCTGCAACAGTCGCCGGGCGACCTCGCGGACGAGCTCAAGACCGTCCGCCGAACGTAGTGACTCGACCAGGCGAAGTAGGTCATGCTGGGACAAGGCCGCCGTGCGCTCATTGGGTTGCCTGCCCGTCACCCAAGGACATTTGCACGCTGGCCTGCCCCGTTCTCAGGGAGCATTCGCCCGCAGCCGATGCACACGGAGCACCGGGGCGGCGCACTTTCCAGCCAAAATCAGCTACACCACCCCACGGGGCACCATCCTGCGTGTGAAAATCCTCCGCACACGAATGATCTAAGGTGAACGGATTCCCAATGAAGTTATCAAGCGCCTCTGGTGACTCGCTGTGAGTGTGCCAGCCGAACGTGGCTGGGCCGGGCGGCACGGTGACTTCGACTGTGCGGACATCGCAGATGAGGGCCGACAAGACGTTCAGGCAGTAGCGTGCGAGGGCAATGACGGCCTGCCTGTGGCCCTTGCCCTCGGCCCTCTTACGGTCGAAGAAGGCCTTCACATTGGGGCGGCAGCGGGCGGCGATCATCGCGGACATGTAGACGGCCCGCAGCAGGCGTCGGTATCGGCGCGGGCTTCGCATGTTGCCGCTGATCCATCCCGAGTCCCTCGGGACGGGAGCCAGGCCGGCGACGCTGGCGAGGCGGTCGGAGGTGCCGAAGACGCTCATGTCGCCGCCGGTGTGGGCGATGAACTCTGCTCCGAGGACAGGAGCGATGCCTGGCATGCTCAGAATGACCTCAGCGTGTCGGTAGTCGCGCAACCGGCCCTCGATCAGGGCGTCGATCTCAGCGATCTCCTCATCGAGGGCCATCACCTCCCTGGCAAGCTTGGCCACCACCGTGGCGGCCAGTTTCTCCCCGATCACAGCGGTGTGCTGGGCCTCGGCGGCCTCGACCGCGCTGCTGGCAACGAGCTTGCAGTTGGGGACCTTCCGGTTCTTCAGCCACTCCGCGAGCCGGTTCTTGCCGATCGGGCGCAGGGCAGCCGACAGCTTGCGCGTTCCAGAGGCATCGATCACAACGGAGTGGTGATCGGCCTTGCCCGCATCCCGGCCCAGAGTTCGGGCACGGCCACCGCCGAAGTCGTTCCAGTACCGGCCCCAGCAGACGACCTCGCCAGCGTGTCCTTACCGAGCGATCTTGTCGCGCGCATCTCATGAGTGGTCGAGTCGTCGCGGGATGCCGGGCGACCAATCCGTTCAAGCCACCAGAAGGCTGGTGAACGCAAAACCACACCCGGCATCCCTGGGTCCCCGACCCTACGAGTGACCGGAATCAACCCACCAAGAACGTAAGGAGAAAAATGCGTAGAGCAATCACAGTAGCGGTCGGGGTTGCGGCCGCACTTGCTGTGTCGTTGGGCAGCGCGTCTGTCGCGTCAGCCGAGGACCCCGCAGGGGATTACTACAATCTGCATTACCCGGAAGCTTGCGATGACCCCTATGGATCCGGCTTCAAGTTTCACATTTACTATAATTCTGGACAAAATGGCGCGTACAGGAATATTGGTTATTCCGTATATAACTTCGATGTATTGCGGGATGGTAGTGGCAGCTACTACCCACTTAGATTCTGCTCTGGAGGCGCCAGTAGCCCATGGCCTGGGTCAGGGCAAAAAATCAAGAACAACGCCGCGTCGGGTGAGAATGAGCATTACAAATTTACGGCTCGGGTTTACTTCTCTAGTGGTTATAAAGGGGTTTATGACGCCATGGCGCCCTATCAGCATATCGATCGATTCGTGAACGTCTACAACGAAAATGCATCCTTCGCGTGGGCCTGAATATTCGAATGGAAGCATGGAAGTCAAAATCGCGACTCGGGGTTAGGGGAAAGAAGTAGTGAGCGGTAAGGGAATGGCTATCAAGGTGGCAATTCCGGTACTGGCGGCCGCTGCGGTAGGAGCAGCCGCCATCGCCGGGTGGTCGGCGGACGCGCCCTCAGGCAACGGCAAGTCATCGTCGGCCGGCTTGGCTGGCCAAGCAGCGCCGGCCATGCCGCAGGCATACGTCGGGGATCCGGGAAATCCCGCGACGTGGAGACTGCCTATCGAGGCGTACATGCCGACCAGGGCGGAGACCCGGCTTATCAGCGGGGCACGGGACAGTCTGATCGACGAGTGCATGAAGGGCGCTGGTTATGAGAAGTGGTCTCCGGCGCCGGATCTGCCCACTCTGGGCGGCAAGACGCTGACAGACTGGCGGTACGGGATCCACGACGCCGAGAAGGCAGCCGAGCGAGGCTACCACCCGGACGCCGCCGAGCAGAAAGCTTACGACGAGGCCCTCTTGGTGGGGGCTGTGGATATCTCCGGCGCGGACGAGGGGACCCTGAGGGGCTGCGTCCAAGCGGCCGACGGACAGGTCCCTGCAGCGCAGCCGAATCCTTTGGTGCAAAAGATCAACGGCGAAGTACACAAGAAGGCGGCCAAGAACCCGGAGGTGATTGCGGTGTTCGCCAAGTGGTCGTCGTGCATGAAGGCAAAGGGTTACTCGTACGAGAAGCCGATGGATGCCAATGACGACCCTCGCTTCTCCGACCCTTACAAGGTGACGGAGCTGGAGATCGCCACTGCGAAGGCCGACGTCGCGTGCAGGGACCTCCACGACGTCGAGAAGATCTGGTTCGATAGCGAGGCTCCGCTTCAGCAGCAATCCATCAAGGAGAACCAAGCCCCCTTGGACCGGGTGAAGGCGGAGAACAAGTCTGCGGTCGACAAGGCGTCCCGCCTCTAACACGGCAGCTGTAGTTCCAGCGTCTGCCCTGGTCAGCGTCCCGGGCTGGGTGAGGGAATGAGTACGGCCACCGCGATCATGAACGTTTATGACGACGTATCAGGACGCGGTGGCCGTGGAAGCAACGATAGCCGAGCACGCGTGGAGCGAGACGTTCGGGAGGGCGATGGGGGCGGTCGCGGACTGCTTCGCGCGGCGTGAGGCGCGGGCGACGGCGGCGGAGCTGGTCGAGGGACTCCTGCTGGAGGTGGACACGCAGAACTGCTGGACGCTCGCGCAGGCGCTCGGGCATCCGGGCCCGCACCGGCTGCAACACCTCCTGTCCCGTGCCAAGTTCGACCACGAGGAGGCCCGGGCGGAGATCGCCCGCCTCGTGATCGATGAACTGGCCGGTCAGGAAGTGGTACTGGTAGTGGACGAGACGGGCGATGCGAAGTCGTCCACGGACTGCGTGGGCTCTGGCCGGCAGTACTCGGGTGCGATCGGCGGTGTCGGTCTGTGCCAGGTGGCGGTGCATCTGGCGGCGGTCACCGCGACCGTGAAGGTGATCATCGACCGGGCCTTGTACCTCCCCGCGGACTCGGCCGCGGACGAGGAACGCCGCGAGGTGGCCGGGGTGCCGGAGGAGATCGTGTTCGCGACGAAGCCGCAGCAGGCGCTGGCCATGGTCACCGACGCGCTCGCCACGGGAATCGGGGCCCGTTGGTTCGCGGGCGATGAGGTGTACTGCGGGCGCGAACTCCGCCGGGGCATACGGGCGCTGGGACTGGGCTACGCGGTCGCCATCGCCTCCACCTACCAGGTCGCCGACGGGAATGGCCGCCGGTGGGAGGCTCGCAAGCTGATCAACAAGGTGCGGCCCGGGCAGTGGATGCGCCGGCAGACCGGACACGACACGAAGGGCACCCGCGAGTACGACTGGGCCTGGCTCGATGTCCGCCCCGACGACGTTCCCGACGAGACCGAGAAGGGGAACGCGGCGGGAGCGGGGACAAGTGTGCTGGTCGCGCGACGCCACCGCTACACCGGCGAAGTGTCCTACTTCCGCTGCTGGGCACCCGGCGACGTCTCACTCGGTACGCTGGTGGAAGTGATCTGTCGCAGGTGGCGGATCGAGGAGACCTTCCAGCTCGCCAAGGGCTTCACCGGACTCGACCAGGGCCAGGTGACCTGCTGGAACTCCTGGATGCGCTGGTCACTGTTCTCCCTGATCGCCGCCGCCGTCCTCGCCCTCACGACCGCCGCCGTCCACGACGCCGCCGAGGAAGAGCCCAACCTCGTCCCGCTGAGCTGCCCCGGACTCGTCCGTCTCCTGCGGGCCCTCGTGCTGTGAGGGGCCCCGAAGTTTCCGGACAGCGACCCAATAGGGTTGATCTGTAAGGAAACGAGGTAAAGCAAGTGGCACGTTCTAGCCCGTACACCCCGGAGTTTCGCGAGGAAGCCGTCCGGCTGGCTCTCTCCGCGAACAAGTCGATATCCCATACTGCCCGGGAACTTGAGATCAATTCTGAAACCCTGCGTTCGTGGGTTCGCCGTCATCAGCGGAACTCCACGTCACCGTCTTGGGATCTCACACTGGATGAACGGGTCAGGCTGAAAGAACAAGACCGACGCATTCTGGAATTGGAGATGGAAGTCTCCTTCCTGAAAAAAGCCGCAGCATACTTCGCGAAGGATCCCCGGTAGCGAGCAAGTACGAGTTCATCGAAACGATGCGACTCGATACTACGGAATACGTGTACCCAGTCGAGTTCATGTGTGAACGGCTCGATGTGTCCAAGTCTGGCTACTATGAATGGCGGGACCGCCCGGATTCCGCGACAGCCCAGCGGCGTGAGGAATTGAAAATGTATGCCGCGAAGGCTTTCGAAATGTCCAACAGCGCGTACGGCCACCGGCGCATCCACGCGCAACTGGCCCGCTGGGGAATCGCCACGGGTCTGGAGCTCGTCCGCCAGATCATGCGTGACCTGGGCCTGGTGCCGTGCCAGCCGAAGCCGAAGCGGCGGTCCCTCACACAGGCCGCACCAGGCCAGGTGCCGGACCTCGTGGGCCGCGACTTCACCGCCGACGCACCCGGCGAAAAACTCGTCGGGGACATCACCTATATAAAAACAGGTGAGGGCTGGCTTTATCTCGCGACTGTGATTGACTGCTGCACCAAGGAAGTCATCGGCTACGCGATGGACGACCACTATCAGACTCCACTCATATCCCAGGCGATCCGCAACGCGGCACGGAACCGGAAACTCACCGACGGGGCAATCTTCCACTCCGACCGTGGAAGTAACTATATGTCAGTATGCGGGAGTTCTTGGCGAACTCGGACTGCGGCGATCTGCCGGCCGCACCGGGATCTGTTTCGACAACGCCATGGCCGAATCGTTCTTCGCGGCTCTGAAGAACGAGCGTGTCTCGCGCGTGACTTATCTGACCCGCGACGCCGCCCGGGACGTCACCCGCTACATCGAATTCTGATACAATCGCAAGCGCCTCCATTCGGCAGCGGGTTGCCGCCCTCCGCGCGAAGTCCAAGCCGAATACACGAGGCTGCGAATCGCCGCGTGAAAAAGACGGTCAAGTCACTGTCCGAAAAACGCGAGACCCTCAGTTTACCGTCATAGCCACAGCGGGCGCGGGAAGGGGGTACGCGGCCGACTTGGCCGTTGCAGGGGCAGCACCAGTAGCTGCCGCGACTGCTACGCCTGCGGATTGCTCATGATCAGGCTACGGAGCCCGCTGAGCGCAGTGCTCACCGTTGTCGACGCCGCAGGTCACTGACTCACGATTGCTCACGGAATCCCGGACCCTACAGCTGGGGGCCGGGCGCCGAGTGTAGGCTCCGACGATTCCGTGAGCGCCCGCGCCGGGCCGTCACGGGAAGCTCATGGAACCGGGCCGGGCGTTGTGGGCGAGCCGACAGGAGTGCGGCATGACCGTGGTGACCCGTTTGGTCACTTACACCGATCTGCACGTCGGCACTACGAGCACTCGGCAGTTGTCGGTGTCGGCGCGGCTCGAGGCCGAACTCGCGGACGGCCGCAGCGTGGTGTTGCTCGACGATCGCGGCTGGAGCACCTCGGGCCCGTCGGGCATCCCCGCGCTGACCTCCACCGAGGACATCGAGGAGACGGCCCGGACGGTGGTCGGGCCGGACGAGCCCTTCGGCGGCAGGACGCAGGAGCAGATGGCGGCCGGACACTGGGGCTACCTCGCCGGGGTCCTCGGGCAACACGGGGTGGACGTGCCTGCCCACGAGCTGGAGCGACTGCCCCATGACGTGGTGCTCAGCGAGCGTCTTCGAGCGTGGATCGGCTGAGAGGGTCGGGCCTTGGCTCGACTGAGGGGGTCGGGCCTTGGCTCGGCCGAGAAGGCAGGGCCTTGCCTCGGCCGAGCCGTGCGCTCGGCCGGTCAGACCCGGTCGAGGGGGATGTGCGGGGTCGGGGGGAGGGTGACCTCGATGGTGTCGCCGGGGTGGATGGTGCCGCCCCGGTGGACCACGCCCATGATTCCGGCCTTGCGGAGCAGGTTGCCCTCGTCGTCCCGGCTCACCACCTGCTTGAGCAGCCCGTGCTGGAAGGCGTCGATCTGCAGGCACGGATTGCGCAGCCCGGTCACCTCGACCACCGCGTCCGCACCGAGGCGCAGCAAGGTGCCCGTCGGCAGGGCGAGCAGGTCGATGCCTTCGGTGGTGACGTTCTCCCCGAGCTGGCCCGGCTCGACCTGGTGGCCCGCCTCGGCCACCTCTTCGAAGAGCTCCCGGTGGATCAGGTGCACCTGCCGGAGGTTCGGCTGCGTGGGGTCCTGGGCCACGCGGGAACGGTGCTTGACCGTGACCCCCGCGTGGACGTCTCCCTCGACCCCGAGCCCTTCGAGGAGCGTGATGCTCTCGCGCGTGGGCTTGGTGAACGAGTAGACCCCATTGCTGCTGACCGCCGCGACCTGCGCCACGTCCGCCGCGCCGCCCGCCGTGCCTGCCGTGCCTGCCGTGCTCGCCGTGCTCGCCGTGCTCGCCGTGCTCGCCGTGCTCATGTTGCCCCCCTGCCGCCGTCAGCGGCCGATCTGCTTCCTGGACATCCCCCGCAGCCTACGACGCTGTGAGGAGTCCAACAGCAGGTAGGCGGCCACGGGGACACCGATCAGGACCAGCAGTCCGGCCCAGAACCCGACCGCCCAGAACAGCACGATGGCTGCCACCACACCGGCAACCGCGATCTTTCCGCTCGTGGACATCTGCGGCACCCTCTTTCTCCGTCGGCCACTACCCCACACAACGCACGTTCCCGCCCCCGCGTTCCCGCTCGCGCGAACGGGCGAGGACGTGACCCGGGTCACGGTGTCGCCGCGGGCCGGGGCCACCGCGGGTGGGTTAGTCTCGGCCACCCTGTATTCGGTAGTCAAGTTTGAGGAATGCGTGCTCCCGACGATCTCCGGCCTCATCCCCTGCTCCGCCGTCTTCCTCCCCGCCGAACCGGCCCGCGGCGGCCGGATGGCCTTCTGGCCGGCGGATCCCGCCGAGGGCCTCCACCTCGACGGGCGGGGCACCGCCGAGCAGCTCACCATCGTCACGCCCGACCTGCGCCGCACCACGGTGACGGCCCTCGTCCTGCCCCTCGCCGAAGCCCTGCCCCTGCTCACCCGGGTCCGGGCCGCCGCCTCGGCCGGCGCCGCGCCCTTCTGGGGCGCCGCCGCCCTGCTGGCCCTGCGCTTCGCCGCGCGCGGGCTGCTGCTGCCCGGGCTGAGCCCCGCCGGGTACGACGCCTGGCGGCTCGGGCCGCTGGACACCGCCGACCTGGCGGAGGTCCGGGAGCTGGCGGCGGCCATGCCGCCCGACGCGCACTGCGTACCGATCGGCCTCGGCGCCGCCACCGTCAACGACACCAGCACCGGAACCGGCACCGGCCAGGACCGCGACCTCGCCGGCCCGCCGCGGCTGCCCGCCCCGGAGCCGCTGCTGCGCGCCTTCCTCGACGCCGTCGCCGACACCCTGCCCCGCTCCCCCGCCGCCCCCGCCGCAGCCGGCGGCTCCGCCTACGCCGCCCGCCCGCCGCGGCTCCACCCCGAGCTGCGCGACTGGGCCGCGGAGGTCGCGGCCGGGCACGACGCCGGGGTGCGCATCTCGCTCCGCATCGAGGTGGACCCGGACGCCGAACCCGCCGCTTTCCGCGCCGTCCTGCAGCTGCACGGCCTCGCCGACGCCACCCTCGTCGCGGACGCAGCCGACGTCTGGGCCGGCTCCGGGCCCGCCGCGGCCGCCTTCCCGCCCCGTGCCCGTCTGGACGCACTGCGGGCCCTGCGCCGTGCCGCCCGGCTGTGGCCGCCGCTCGCGCCGCTGCTCGGCGCCGCCGTCCCCGACGCGGTGGAACTCGCCGACGAGGAGGTCGCGGAGCTGCTCGGGGAGGCCGCCGGGGATCTGGCGGCCGACGGGGTGCAGGTGCACTGGCCGCGCGGGCTCGCCCGTACGCTCACCGCCCGGGCCGTCGTGGGCCGGGCCGCCGCCGGCTCCGACCTGCCGGGCCTGCTCTCCGCCGGCACCGCACACCCCGTCGGCTGGCGCTACGCCCTGGGCGGCCAGGGCGATCTGACCGCCGACGAGCTGGACCGGCTCGCCGAGGCGAAGCGGCCCCTGGTCCGGCTGCGCGACCAGTGGGTCCTGATCGATCCGTCCGTGGCCCGCCGGGCCCGGGCCCTCGCCCGCCAGGACCGCGAGGTGACGGCCGCCGAAGCGCTGGCCGCCGTACTGACCGGCTCGGCGGAGCTCGACGGCACGCGGTACGAGGTAGAGGCCGCCGGTTCGCTCGAACGCCTCCGCGCACTCCTCACCACCGACCCCGAGCGCGCCGCCGCCCCGGACCACGCCCCCGCGCCGGCCGACGTACAGGCCCCTGCCGCCCTCCGCGCCACCCTGCGCGACTACCAGCTCCGCGGCCTGCGCTGGCTCGCCCGCCTGACCGGGCTCGGTTTCGGCGCCTGCCTCGCCGACGACATGGGTCTGGGCAAGACCGTCACCCTGATCGCGCTCCACCTGCACCGCCAGGAGCACGGACACGAGGGCCCGACGCTGGTGGTCTGCCCGGCCTCGCTGCTGGGCAACTGGCAGCGGGAGATCGAGAAGTTCGCCCCCGGTACGCCGGTGCGCCGCTTCCACGGTTCGGGCCGCGGCCTCGAAGGACTGACCGGCCAACCCGCAGGGGGATTCGTCCTCACCACCTACGGCACCATGCGCCTGGACGCGCCCCGACTCGCCGCCGTGCGCTGGGGCATGGTCGTCGCGGACGAGGCACAGCACGTCAAGAATCCGCGTTCCTCGACGGCCAAGGCCCTGCGCAGCATCCCCTCGGCCGCCCGCGTGGCCCTCACCGGCACCCCGGTCGAGAACAACCTGTCCGAGCTGTGGGCCGTCCTCGACTGGACCACACCGGGCCTCCTCGGCCGCCTCGGCGCCTTCCGCACGCGCTACGCCGAGCCGGTCGAAAGCGGCCGCGACCCGCGGGCGGCGGCCCGACTGGGGGCGCTCGTACGGCCGTTCCTGCTCCGCCGCAAGAAGTCCGACCCCGGAATCGCGCCCGAACTGCCGCCCAAGACCGAGACCGACCACGCCGTGTCCCTGACCCGCGAACAGGCCGGTCTGTACGAGGCGGTCGTGCGCGAGACCCTTGCCGCGATCGCCGGGGCGGACGGCATGGAGCGCCGCGGGCTCGTCGTCAAACTGCTGACCTCGCTCAAGCAGATCTGCAACCACCCCGCCCAGTACACGAAGGAGCAGTACGGCTCGACGGAAGCCGCCGGGGCGGCCTCCGGCAAGCTGGAGCTCCTCGACGAACTGCTCGACACGATCCTGGCCGAGGGCGGTTCGGCCCTGGTCTTCACCCAGTACGTGACGATGGCCCGCATCATCGAACGGCATCTGACCGCGCGCGGCATCGCGTCCCAACTGCTGTACGGGGGGACGCCCGTTCCGCGTCGCGAGGAGCTCGTGGACCGCTTCCAGGCGGGCGAGGTCCCCGTGTTCCTGCTCTCCCTCAAGGCGGCGGGCACCGGCCTCAACCTCACCCGGGCCGGCCACGTCATCCACTACGACCGCTGGTGGAACCCGGCCGTCGAGGAACAGGCCACCGACCGCGCCTACCGCATCGGCCAGACCCAGCCCGTCCAGGTCCACCGCATCATCGCCGAAGGCACCGTCGAGGACCGGATCGCCGAACTCCTCGCACGCAAACGGGCCCTGGCCGACGCCGTGCTCGCGGGCGGCGAGGCCGCACTGACCGAACTGAGCGACGCGGAGCTGGCCGAACTCGTCGCGCTCCGCCCGACCGCCTCCGGGGAGTGACACGGATGAACGCGCAGGACCCGTACGAGAAGACCTTCCCGCCGCTCCCGCCCGCCCCCGGCCGCGGCTTCGCCCGCACCTGGTGGGGCCATGCCTGGCTGCGCGCCCTGGAGGACAGCGCGCTCGACGGGGTGCAGGTCAAGCAGGGCCGGCGGTACGCGCGTTCGGGCGCGGTCGGGGCCGTGTCCGTACGGCCGGGCGGGCTGACGGCCGTGGTGCGCGACCCGGACGGGACGGCGCACCGGACCGACGTGCTGGTACAGGAGTTCACGGAAGCGGAATGGGACCGGCTGCTCGGGCTGGCGGCCGCCGAGTCCGGCCACATCGCGGCGCTGCTCGACCGGGAGGTCCCGCCGGAGCTCGTGGAGGACGCGGCGGCGGCCGGGGTGGAGCTGCTGCCCGGGATCGGGGACCTCGACCCGCGCTGCGACTGTGAGGAGTGGGACCACTGCCCGCACACGGCGGCGCTCTGCTACCAGGTGGCACGGCTGCTGGACCAGGACCCCTTCGTGCTGTTGCTGCTGCGCGGGCGCGCCGAGTCCGGTCTGCTGGCCGAGCTGGAGGAGCGCAGCACGGCGGAAGCGGAGGCTCTGGCATCCGACGCCGACACCGGTGAGGGCGTAGCCGCCGGGGTCCCCGCGTCCGAGGTGTACGCGGCGGCTGCCGCCCTGCCGCCCCTGCCCCCGCCCGCGCGGCTGCCGCAGGCGCCGGGCCAGCCTCCGACGCTGGACACGGACGCGGGGGCGGAGCCGCCGGGCCTGGATGTGGACGGGGTGGAGTTCCTGGCGCAGGCGGCCGCGGCGCAGGCGTACCGGCTGCTCGCGGAAGCGCTCGCTCCGGCCCATGCGGAGCGCGCCCCGCAGCCCGAGCCGACCCTCGCGCAGGACGCCGTACGGCTCACGGCGGAGGCCCACGACCTTCGGGTCCGCTCCCGCCTGTCGGCGGCTTCCGACAGGGACCGGGCCGCCATGGACCGGGCCGTACTCGCCTGGGGCTTCGGCGGGGCACAGGCCGTCGCGGTACTGGAGGAGGACTGGACCCCGGACCGGGCGTCGCTCGCCCGGGCCCGGGCCTCGCTGGCGTCGGCCTGGCCCGACGGGGCGGACGCCGGCACCGCCGACACCGACGCGCCCGCCCCGGTGCTGCGCCGGATCCGCGCCCGCTGGACGGAACCGGGCGGCGACCGCCAGCTCCGCCTGGGCCGCGAGGGCCGCTGGTGGCCGTACCGCCGCGCGGCGGACCACTGGCTCCCGGCGGGCCCCCCGTCCACGGACCCGGCGGCGGCGCTGGCCGCGCTGGACCCGGAGGACTGAGGGTGCCGCAGTGGGCGCGGGGCGGGCCCGGCGTCAGAGGCGGCGTGCGGAGGTGCCCGGGGTGGGGCGGGGGTACGTCCGGGACTGCTTGACGCTGCCGTAGGCGAAGCTCGACTCGATCGAGGCGATGCCGGGGATGGCGTGGACGCGGTCGCGCACCAGGGACTCGTAGGCCTCCAGGTCCTCGATGACGACCCGGAGCAGGTAGTCGCTGCTGCCCGCCATCAGGTAGCAGTCCTGGATGTGCTCGATGAGCCCGACGTGCTCCTCGAAGACGCGGACCGCCGGCGCGGTGTGGCGTTCCAGGCGGATCCGCACGAAGACGGTGATCGGCAGTCCGAAGGCGACCTGGTCGACCACGGCCGTGTAGCCGCGGATCAGGCCGGCCTCCTCCAGCCGCCGGACCCGCCGCAGACAGGGCGAGGGGGACAGCCGGACGCGGTCGGCGAGGTCCTGGTTCGACAGCCGTCCGTCGGCCTGCAATTCCCGGATGATCTGCAGATCGACTGCGTCCACGGCCACTCCTTGGCAGATTCTGCCCCAAACGTATGTCCAGGAGGCAGAACTGGCAATCGACTGCCCTGCCCGAGGCCCTAGCGTTGCGGGTGTACGGAAACCCGTACGCGCTTGCCGTACGCGCTACCCATGCGTACCTCCGTAGGTACTTCCTGTAGGGACTTCCCGTACGCACCCCCGTGCGGGCCGTCCCCACCCGGGCCCCAGAGCTGGAGCAACCTCCTTGGTCGCCATCGACACCCCGGCCGCGGCCCCTCCCCGGGCCCCCGGCCGAGCGCTCGCGCGCCGGTTCTCCCCGCAGAGCGTGGGCCTGGCCGCCCTGCTGGTGACCGTGGCGATCTGGGCCGCCTTCGCGCTCAGCGCCCGCGCCCTGAGCGCCTCCTCCCTGCTGCCGGCCGACGCCGCCCTGCTGCGCTTCGGCGTCCCGCTCGTGGTGCTGGCGCCCGCCCTGTGGCGGCGTCGGCGCCGCATCGCGGCGGTGCGGCCGGGCGCCGCCGCCAAGATCGTCTGCGGGGCGGGGGTTCCGTTCTTCCTGGCGGCGATGCACGGCGGGGCCCTGACCTCGGCGGCCTTCGTCGGTTCGATCGTGCCCGGCATGGTCCCGCTGTTCGTCTCCGCGCTCATGGTCGCCCGCGGACACCGCGCTCCCCGCGGCACGCAGGCGGCCGGGCTCGCGCTGATCGCGGTCGGCGTGGCCGCCCTCGTCTGGCGCTACGTGGTCCCGGTGGACGCGGACGTACTGGAGGGCGCGGGCACGCTCCTGGTGGCCAGCGGCCTGTGGGCGCTGTACACGGTGGGGCTGAAGGAGGTCGACCTCGATCCCGTCGGCTCGATCGGCCTGCTCTGCCTGCCCTCGTTCGCCGTCATCGGACTGCTCGTCCTGACCGGGGTGCTCCCCACCGGCCTCGCGCACGCCGCCGGAGCCGACATCGCGCTGTTCCTCGTCGTGCAGGGGCTCGGGGTCGGGCTCTGCGCCGGCCTGCTGTACGCCTTCGCCATCCGCAGGCTGGGCGCCGAGCGCAGCTCGGTCGTCGGAAGCCTCAGCCCGGTCGCCGTCGTCCTGCTCGCCGTGCCGGTGCTGGGCGAGTCACCGACCGCCGCCGTCCTCGTCGGCGTCCCGCTCATCACCGCCGGCGTCGTCCTCGCCAACCGCCGCCCCCGGCTCCAGGTACAGCCCGACACCCAGGCCCAGTCCCAGGCCCAGCCGCAGGCCCAGGCCCAGCCCCAGCCCCAGCCCCGACCCGAGGTTCCCGCAGATGCTTGAGCTCCTCCCGCCGCCGCCCGCCGACCCGCTGTGGGTACTGACCGACGAGTTCGGTGCCGACGAGCGGCCCGAACGGCTCAACCTGGTCCTCGGCGTCTACCGCGACGAGACCGGGCGCACCCCCGTCATGACCGCCGTGCGCGAGGCCGAGATCCGCCTCGCCGAGCGCTCCGCGTCCAAGGAGTACCGGGGGCTCTCCGGCAACACCGCCTTCAACCGGGCCCTGCTCGCGATGGTGCTCGGCACCGGCCGGGGCGGTCCGGCCGAACGGGCCGCCGCCGTCCAGACCGTCGCGGGCTCCGGGGCCCTGCGGCTGCTGGCCGACCTGATCTGCCGCACCCGCCCCGGCGCCACCGTCTGGATCAGCGAACCGGCGTACGTCAACCACCGGCCCATCCTGGAGGCCGCCGGGCTGAAGGTGCGCGGCTACGGCTGGCGCGACGCCGAGGGCGGCTTCGATACGGAGGGCGTCCTGCGGGAGCTGGCCGGCGCCGGGCGCGACGACGTGGTCCTGCTCCAGGGCTGCTGCCACAACCCGACCGGGGTGGACCCGCTGCCGGACGACTGGGAGGCGCTCGCCGAGTCGGCCGTCGGCGGCGGCTGGATCCCCTTCGTCGACCTCGCCTACCACGGGCTCGGCGACGGTCTTGAGGCCGATCTGGTGGCGACCCGCATGCTGGCCTCGCGCGTGCCGGAGATGCTGATCGCGGTCAGCTGCTCGAAGAACTTCGGCCTCTACAGCGACCGCGTAGGCGGCGCCATCGTCCTCGGCGCCTCGGCCACGGCCGCGCGGCACGCCGAGACGGCCCTGCAGAACGCCGCCCGGACCCAGTACTCGATGCCTCCCGAGCACGGCGCCGCCGTCGTCACGGCGATCCTGGAGGACGACGGGCTACGGGCCGCCTGGCGCGCGGAACTGGACCTGATGCGCGGCCGGATCACCACCAACCGGGCCGTGCTGGCCGCCGGTCTGAGCGCGCTCGGCCGGGCCGGCGAGGCACGGACGCTCGCCCGGCAGCGGGGGATGTTCTCGATGCTGCCCCTGACCGGACAGCAGATGCTGCGGCTGCGCACGGAGTTCGCGATCTACGGCACGGCCTCGGGGCGCGTCAACATCGCGGGCATCCCTGAGCACCGCATCCCCTGCCTCGCGCGGGGCGTCGCGGCGGTCATGGACCACTGAGCCCGCATGCCTCGGCTGGGGCCGGGGCGGGCTTCGGCGAGCGCGGATTTCGGCGAGGGCGGATTTCGGCGAGGGCGGATTTCGGCAGGCGGATGCCGACGCACTGGCCGACGTACCGCTTGTCGGGGCGGCGGGCCGGTACGACGATGGGGCGCTCCGGGTACCAAGGCACCGCGAGAGGGCGACATGGACGATCCTTCGGTGGCTCTGCCGGGCGGAGCCGACCCCGCCGAGCGGACGCGGGAACTGCGCCGGGCCCACGCCGCGTTCACCCAGGACGGGCGGGTCGAGGCCCCGGTGCGGGCGGTCATCGCGAGGTCCTGGCGCCGCTGCGCCCGGGCCCGGGTCAGCCCGGAGTGCGCGCCCCGGGTGGAGCTGGCCGGGGCGGAACTGCGGTCGTACCGGGAGCAGCACCCGCTGGCCCGGGTGCTCCCGCTGTTCCGGGACCTCGTGGGCGCCTTCACCTCGGACGGGGCCCATCTGCTGGCGGTGTGCGACGCACGGGGTAGCCTGCTCTGGGTGGAGGGCGAACCCGCCACGATGCGGCGGGCCGAGCGCCTCGGCTTCGTGCCGGGCGCCCGCTGGGCGGAGACGGCGATGGGCACCAACGCCCCCGGCACGGCGGTGGCGGTCGGGGAGCCGGTCCAGGTCTTCGGCGCCGAGCACTTCAGCCGCCGGGTGCACCCGTGGACCTGCGCGGCGGCTCCGGTCCGCGATCCGCGCACCGGAAGGGTGCTCGGCGCCGTCGACGTCACCGGGGGCGACTGGCTGGCCCATCCGCACTCCCTCGCCTTCGTGCGGGCGGTGGCGTGCGCGGCGGAGGCCCGGCTCGCGCTGCTGGATCCGGCGCCCAAGGCTCCCGGGGACTGCCTCACCGCGCTCGGCCGCGACGAGGCGCTGCTGACCGGCGATGGCCGTGAGGTCCGGCTCGGGCGGCGGCACAGCGAGATCATGGCGCTGCTCGCGCACCACCCCGAGGGCCTGTCGGGAGAGGAACTGGCGATCGCCCTGTACGAGGACGAGTCGGTGTCACCGGTGACCCTGCGCGCCGAAATGTCACGGCTGCGCGGCCTGCTGGGGCCCCGGGCCCCGCTCTCCCGCCCCTACCGCGCGGCCGCGCCGCTGGAGGCCGACTTCACCGCCGTCACCCGGCATCTGGCCTCCGGCGCCGTCTCGGCGGCCCTGGCCCGCTACCCGGGCCCGCTCCTGCCCGCCTCCACGGCGCCCGGCATCGTCCGGCTCCGGCGGCGGATCGAGGAGCAGGCGCGGGCCGCCGTGATCGCGCGGGCCGACCCGGGGCTGCTCACCGACTGGGTGTGCAGCCCGTGGGGCGCCGAGGACGTCGCGGTCTGGCGGGCACTGGCAGCCGTACTCCCGGCTGCCGGCCGGACGGCCGCGCTGGCCCGCGTACGGGCCATCGACGCGGAACTCGGGGCGTCACCCGGGGACTTGCCGGGTACCGGGCGGGGCCGCAGCGCACCGGAAAGGCCCGGCACCGGCACCACCGTCAGCACCGTCAGCGCCGGCAGCGCGGCGACCACTCCACCGCCCGGGCCCCGTTCACCGCGCGGCCGTGCAACGTACCGGCAACCTGCCCGCCCCTAGCCTCGCGGCGAGCACCGGCCGACGGCGGCCGGCGCCCGGCAAGGGAGGACCACCCATGGCCCGTTACGCTGCGCCCGGCACCGAAGGCGCGCTCATGTCGTACGCGTCCCGCTACGGCCACTTCATAGGCGGCGAGTACGTCGAGCCCGCCCTCGGCCGGTACTTCGCCAACCCCTCCCCCGTGACCGGCGAGACCTTCACCGAGGTCGCGCGCGGCACGGCCGAGGACATCGAGCGCGCACTGGATGCGGCCCACGCCGCCGCTCCCGCGTGGGGTCGGACCTCGGTCACCGAGCGTGCCACGATCCTGCTGCGCATCGCGGACCGGATGGAGCAGAACCTGGAGGCGCTCGCGGTCGCGGAGACCTGGGAGAACGGCAAGCCGATCCGCGAGACCCTGGCCGCCGACATGCCGCTCGCCGTCGACCAGTTCCGCTACTTCGCGGGCGCGCTGCGCGCCCAGGAGGGGGCCCTCAGTCAGATCGACGAGGACACGGTGGCCTATCACTTCCACGAGCCGCTGGGCGTGGTCGCCCAGATCATCCCGTGGAACTTCCCCATCCTGATGGCCGTGTGGAAGCTGGCGCCGGCCCTGGCCGCGGGCAACACCGTGGTGCTGAAACCGGCCGAGCAGACCCCGGTGTCGGTGCACTACCTGATGAGCCTGATCAGCGACCTGCTGCCGCCCGGCGTGGTGAACATCGTCAACGGCTTCGGCGAGGAGGCGGGCAAGCCGCTCGCGTCCAGCCCTCGCGTGGCGAAGGTGGCCTTCACCGGGGAGACCTCCACGGGGCGGCTGATCATGCAGTACGCGGCGGAGCACCTCAAGCCGGTCACGCTGGAGTTGGGCGGCAAGAGCCCCAACCTCTTCTTCGACGACATCTGGACCGCCGACGACGACCTGCGGGACAAGGCCCTCGAAGGGTTCACGATGTTCGCCCTCAACCAGGGCGAGGTGTGCACCAGCCCCTCCCGCGCCCTGATCGAGCGCGGCCGCTACGGCGACTTCCTCGACGCGGCCGTGGCCCGCACCGAACTGATCGTGCCGGGACACCCGTTGGACACGGACACGATGATCGGCGCGCAGGCGTCGGCGGAGCAGCTGAAGAAGGTGCTGTCGTACGTGGAGATCGGGCAGCAGGAGGGCGCGAAGGTCCTGACCGGCGGGCAGCGCGTGGAGCACAGTGGCGAACTGGCGGGCGGCTTCTACGTCCAGCCGACCATCTTCGAGGGCGACAACCGCATGCGGATCTTCCAGGAGGAGATCTTCGGCCCGGTGGTGTCGGTGACCTCGTTCCAGGACTTCGACGACGCCGTGCGCATCGCGAACGACACGGCGTACGGCCTGGGCGCCGGCGTATGGACCCGCGACATCAACACGGCCTACCGCGCGGGCCGCGCGATCCAGGCGGGCCGGGTCTGGACGAACTGCTACCACGCCTACCCGGCCCACGCCGCCTTCGGCGGAACGAAGCAGTCCGGCATGGGCCGCGAGACCCACAAGATGATGCTGGAGCACTACCAGTGGACCAAAAATCTGCTGGTGTCCTACTCGCCACAGAAGCTCGGCTTCTTCTAGAGGCACGAAAAAGGGCGCCTGTCCTGTGGTTTTCCCCAGGTCAGGCGCCATCAGCAGATCATCGCGAAGCAGGCCCTAAATATGCCGTTACTCCCAGCTCCTCCCACGCCTATCCCAACTCTGACCATGAGTTCCGGACCAGTCACGGACCAGATCCACGTTCATCCGTCCCCAGGGGCGGACTCGGTGCGCTGGTCCCACTGAGGCATGGACTGCTCGATCAGGTGGTTCGCATGGTCCTGCATCCCTGAGCTGCACGCGCATGAAGGCAGGGCCTCCTGGTAGCTCGGAGATGCAAATCGAACCGAGCGATGCCGTGCCGGGAGGCCCTGCAGCAAGCCTTTCGCCTGATGGGGGCCATCGGGTCCCCCGCGGGCGGCGCGTCGGCCAAACAGTCGGCCCGCGAGACCGGCCTGGCCGTGGCCACCACGTACCACCTGCCGCTCACCCTGACGCACGACGGCTATGTGCATCTCCGCCTGCGGCCAGTCAGCCTCGTCTGCGCTCGGCGCGCATTGCCGCCTGGCCGCCTGGCCGCCAGCGGGCATTCAGAACTGGCCACTGACAATCGTCCTGACGAACATCGAGGCCATTACCTACAATTGATCTCTACCGCAGGTAGCCCACGATCAGCACATGCCCCCGGAACAGCGTCACCGGGCTGGGATCGGCTGAGTGAGGTTCACCGGGTTGCCGTCGGGGTCCTGGATGTGGGCGACGCGCTGTCTCCACGGCATGTCGTTGGGGCCGCTGCGGACCGAGCCGCCCAACGCCTCCACCCGGCCGAGTGTCTCGTCGACGTCGTCGACACCGATGCTGAGCAGAATCCGCGCCGCCGCCCCATTCCCCGGGTTCGCCTTGGCCACCAGCCCGAGGTCGGTGTCGCCGATGCGCAAGACGAGGTAGAAGGCCGGGCCTTCCGATGGCACCCGGAAGATCTCCTCGGCGCCGAACAATTTCGTATAGAAGCCGAGCAGAACGTCATGGTCGGCAGTCACGATCACTGGCTGGATGGTGGACATGGCACCCCTGTCGAGAACGGTCGTGTCGCTGGGTAGACCGTTCGAGGACGGAGAACTCATCGGCGAAAACCACCCCGCCGGACGATCTACAACACAGACTGTCGCCCACGACCAGCATGAGCACCCCGAAACGAGGTCACGCCACCCCTCCGACCAGCCACTTCAAGATGGCGGAGCTTCACTGTCTTTGGCAGGCGGCCACGACCGCGCTGGGGCGGCGTGCGCGACTTAGACGTCGTGCAGCACCGCCGTGATCCGCCTGGCGGCTGAGGCTGCGTGCGTTCCGTAGTCCTCGACGTTCTTCGGTGTCATCCGGACGCGGGGGCCGGAGACGGAGAAGGCGGCGACCGGTTCGCCGCGGCGGGAGAGGACGGCGGCGGCGACGGCGACGACGCCGTCCTCCATCCCTTCCTCGTTGACGGCGTAGCCGCGTTCCCGGATGCGGTCGAGCTCGGCACGCAGGGCGTCCGGGTCGGTGATGGTGTGGGCGGTGCGCTGTTCGAGGCCGCCGGCCAGGTAGGCGTCGACGAAGGCGGCGTCCCGGCGGGCGAGGTAGGCCAGGCCGTTGGCGGAGGTGTGCAGGGCGATCCGGGATCCGAGCTGGCGGAAGACACGTACCGGGTGGGCGCTGTCGAGGCGTTCGATCAGCACCATGGTGCGGTCGTCCTCGGGGACCATCAGGTGCACGGTCTCGCCTGCGTACTCCTGCAGTTCACCGAGGATCGGGAGCGTCAATTCCCGTATGGACCGTACGTGTTCGACTTGGGAGCCGACCGAGAAGGCTTTGGTCGTCATCACCCACTGGGGGCGGTCCTCGCCCACGGTGCGGATCCAGCCCGCGTCAGCCAGTGTGACCAGGCATCGCTGGACGGTGCTCTTGTTGATTCCCAGGGTGCGCGCGAGTTCGCTGAGCCCCACGGGCTGGTCACTCGCCACGGCTTCCAGGACTTGCAGTGCCGTCTTCACGCTCTGTGTCGACATCCACCCTCCTTCTCCGGCCCTGAGCTTAGGCCGCGACCTCAGGCCGCAAGGCATCGGTCCGCCCTTATATCGGCTATTGACGCGACCCACGGTGCAGTCTAGCGTGCGCTGGACCGCAGAGAAGACCACTGGACCGCACAGTAGACCGACTCCGCTCTCGTGAGGAGAAACGATGAGTCTTCAGCTGATGGCGCTGGGCATCCTGGCGCTAGCGTTCCTGGTGGCATCCGTACGGTCCGTGCACATGGGGGCGCTGACGCTCGCCGCCGCACTGGCCGTGGGACTCGCCGCCGGACAGTCCGTCAAGGACATCCTCGGCGGCTTCCCCGTCGACGTCGTCCTGCTGCTCCTCGGCGTCACCTATCTGTTCGGCATCGCCCGCGCCAACGGCACTCTGGACGTCATCGTGGACGCCGTCGTCCGGCGCGCAGGTGCCCGCGGCGCCCTGCTGCCGTGGGTGTTCTTCGCACTCGCGGCCGGCGTCGGAAGCCTCGGTTCGCCGTTGGCCGCGGTCGTCCTCGCCCCCATTGCGCTCTCCTTCGCCCGCCGCGAGGGCCGCGACCCGGTGGTCATGGGCATCGCTGTGGTCACCGGCGGTTCGACCGGCGGCTTTGCCCCGACGAGCCTCTTCGGCATCCTCACGGTCGGCATCGCGAACCGCGGCGGCATCGACGTCGACCCGATGCTGCTCTTCGGCTTCGTCCTCGCGGTCAATACGGCACTCCTCCTCGTCGCCACCTTCCTCTTCCGCCGCCACAGCACGGCCGCGGGCGGCGACGCGACGGCCACGAGCACCGGCCAGGACGTCCCCACCGCCATCGCCACCGCGCACCGACCGGACACGGCCACCGGCGCCACCGAAGCCGGGCCCGGTCCGCGGCCCGAGAAGGCTCAGGCCTCGCGCGGCTTCCAGATCGCCACCCTCACGGCCATCGCCGCCCTGATCGTCTCCGTCGTCGGCCTGACCCTCGCCGGGATCAACGCCAATGTCGGCGCCCTCGCGCTCGGCCTCGGCGTCCTGCTCTCCCTCGCGTTCCCCGCCCGGACGGCGGCCGCCGTACGGCAGGTCGACTGGTCGACGATCCTGCTGGTCGTCGGCATCCTCACCTACGTCGGCGTGCTGGAGCGCCTCGGGGCCGTGGACCTGCTGGGCGACTTCGCCAAGGGAATGGACTCCCCGCTGCTCGCCGCATTCGTACTCTGCACCCTCGGCGCGCTCGTCTCCGCCTTCGCGTCGACCACCGGCATCCTCGGCATCCTCATCCCCCTCGCCCTGCCGCTGGTGGCGGCCGGCTCGCTGCCGGGCGCCGGGCTCGTCATCGCGGTCGCCGTCTGTTCCTCCATCGTCGACACCACCCCGTTCTCCACGGCGGGTGCGGCCGTCGTCGCCTCTGCGCCGGACGAGGCAGGGCGACAACGCATGAGCCGGCTGCTGACCCGATGGGGCCTCTCCATGATCGTGGTCGGCCCGGTCGTCACCTGCGCCGTCCTCATCGCCCCCTCCCTGCTCGGCTGAGGCGCCCCACCCGCCCGTCCTGAAGGAAGCACCTCGTGTCCCACACCACCCCCACACCTCCGCGGCCGCCACACGGCGACGCCCAGGTCACGGCCTCCATCAACGACGGCATCGCGACCCTCACCCTCTGCCACCGCGGCCGCAAGAATGCCATCACCCGGTCCATGGCCCGTCGACTCACGGTGTTGGTTGGTGAGTTGACGTGCCGACCGGGCGTCCGCGTCATCGTCCTGACCGGTGCCGACGGCGACTTCAGTGCCGGCGCGGACATCACCGAACTACGCCCGGACGGACCCGGCGAAGTCGCCGAAGACCTGATGCGCTGCGAGAACGCCCTCCTCGACTGCCCGGTGCCGACGATCGCCGCGATCGAGGGCCACTGCGTTGGAGCGGCCGTACAGCTCGCCCTGGCCTGCGACCTGCGCATCGCCGCCACCACCAGTCGGCTGGCCGTCACTCCCGCGCGCCTCGGCCTCGTCTACCCGGCCCCGGCCGTCGCCCGTCTCGTGCGGGCCATCGGCGCGACAGCCGCCAAGCGCGTGCTGTTCTGCGCCGATCTGCTCGACGCCGCGACCGCCCAGCGATACGGGATCCTCGATGACCTCGCCGAGCCGGATGCCCTCGAGTCGACCGTCGCAGCCCTGGCCCGGACCGTTGCGGCACGCTCACCGGTCAGCGTCGCGGCCGCGAAGGAGATGATCGATGCCGCAGCCGCCACCCCGGACGGTGAAGTCCCCGAAGCGACGGCCCGCAAGTGGGCCGAAACCATCAACCCCGACCTGGCGGTGGGCCTCGCCGCCTTCGCCGCGGGACACCAGCCGCTCTTCCGGCCTCGCATTCCCCGCTGACTCCGGGAGCCACCGACGTCCGCGGTCTCCGACCGCCATCCGGCCCCCTGCGATCAGCCGCCACCGCCACAGAAGCAAACCACCAACACCCGGAAGCGGGCCTGCCCCATGCTCCTCTCCTCCCTCGCCCCCACATCCCCTGAAGCCCGCGGGACCGCTCCCGCCCTGACCATCGACGGCACGTTCCACACCCGAGAGTCGCTCTACAACGCCGCCGAGCGGCTTGGCCGCACCCTCGACGGCGCAGGCCCTGTCGCCGTCAACGCCCTCCCCACCGCCGACACGGTCGTCGCCGTCGTCGCCTGTCTGCTGCGTGGCATACCCGTCGTCCCGATCCCCCCGGACTCCGGGCCTGCCGAAGTCGCCCACTTCCTGCGGGACTCCGGCGCGACCCGCTGGCTCGGCCCCGAACCGGCAGGCGGCCTGCCGCCGCTCCGCCCCACGGGCGCTCCGGCTTCCCCCGCAGCCTCTGGCAAACGCCCGGCGATGATCTTCTACACCTCCGGCACGACCGGCACCCCCAAAGGCGTCCGCCTCTCCGATACCGCCCTCATGCACAGTCTCGACGCGATCGCCGAGGCATGGGAACCCGAGGACACCGTCGTCCACGGCCTCCCCCTCTTCCACCTCCACGGACTCGTCCTCGGCGTGCTCGCATCACTGCACATCGGCTCCCACGTCGTACACACCGGCAAGGCCAAACCCGCCGTCTACGCGGCCACACCCGGCACCATGTACTTCGGGGTGCCGACCATCTGGTCCCGCATCGCCAAGGACGAGACCGCCGCGCGCGCCCTCGCCCGCGCCCGCCTGGTCGTCTCCGGCAGCGCCCCGCTCCCCGTGCCCGTCTTCGACCGGCTGGGGGAGCTCCTCGGCACACCGCCGATCGAGCGCTACGGCATGAGCGAAACCCTCATCACCCTCAGCACCCGCCCGCGCGGCGAGCGCCGCCCCGGTTGGGTCGGCACCCCGCTGCGTGGCGTCGAGACCCGACTGCGAGGCGAGGGCGGCGCACTGCTGCCCGCCGACGGAGACAGCGTGGGCGTCTTGGAGGTACGCGGCCCCTCGCTGTTCGACGGCTACCTGGGCCGCCCCGACGCCACCGCCGCGGCGTGGACCGACGACGGCTGGTTCACCACCGGCGACCTGGCCGTCCGCGACCCCGAAGGGTTCCACCGCATCGTCGGCCGCGAATCCACCGACCTGATCAAGTCCGGCGGCTACCGGATCGGGACCGGCGAGGTCGAGAACGTGCTCCTGGACCACCCGGCGGTGGCAGAGGCAGCAGTCGTCGGCGTCCCCGACGACGACCTCGGCCAGCGCCTCGTCGCCTACGTCGTCACCTCGGCCACTCCGGGCCCGGAGCTGTCGCGGGCGCTCATCGACCACACCGCCCGCACCCTGTCCTGGCACAAGCGCCCCCGCGAAGTCCGCTTCCTGAAGGCCCTGCCGCGCAACGCAATGGGGAAGGTGCAGAAGAAGCTCCTGGGCGCGTAGCCCGAAACGGCACGACCGGCGTTCTGAAACCGATGGACAGTGACCGACGGCAACCGACCTCCATGCATCAAGCTGAGCAGCCCATTGGGCAAGTGCTGTCCACGGGGCTGCGCGGCCGCTCAGTCGCCCCGCCGGCCAGGTCCAGGTCTAGGCACCCGTACGTAAACCGTCGAAACGAGCCGCTGACAACGGGTGGCGAATCATGAGCGATACCGACTCGAGTGAGACCGAGCACCACCTGAGGCGGACCACCGCTGCACGGTGTGCCAGGGCCCAAGCCGACGTTCGCCGCCTTCGCCGGCCACTGCCGGAAGTGACGCTCCGGGCCGCCGTTCCATCGCCGTGTGGTGAGATGGCCGAATGAACGCTCGGGATGTCGCTCACCGACTGTCGGATATCGCCACCCTGCGAAACCTGAGCCGGTCGATGGCGATGCTGGACGCGATCCTCCAGCCCGGCGCACCGTACCTGCGCCGCCACCGATTCGACGCCCATTGGTCCGCGACGCAGGAACTGGCCTCGATGGACAACGGCGGGGGCGACACGTACTCCGTCGTCTTCTCGGCGGCTGGAGCGTACATCCGCGGGTTCGACCACACGTCCCCCATGAGCCCGTACGCAGGCGACGGGGCGCCGTGGCCCGGTGTGGTCGACACCGTCCCGGAGGTGTTCCGGTCGTGCGTCGAGGAAACGGCCTTCCAGCTGGAGGGCATCCCGCACATCACCGTCTGCCTGTGGCGGGAGACTACTGACGAGCAGTGGCGGACGGGCGAGGTCGGCTTCGACGGTGGCCGTTCCGTTCCGGACGGGTCCGACTGGCTCTTCCGCCACCTGGTCGACGGGGCCCCCGAGAAGTACCGGGGCTGGGCTCAGAGGCACTACGGCAAGCCGGTGGACCTGGACGCAGTCATCGACGTGTACGAACTACGGCCTCTCACACCGGATGTGGTCACTGCCCTGAACCCTGATGTGACGCTGGCGCAGCTCGGTGCCACCATCGCGTCGATCGGCTACCCGGCCTGATCGCAAGCGGGGCTCTCAGCGGGCCGCCCCGCCCCGCGTCTCCCGCTACTGGAACTGCTCCACGGGCGTGCGCCGACCGGCCCGGAAGTCGATCAGGGCGGCGCTGATGCTGAGCGCCGAGCCGAAGAAGAGCACCGACAGGTCGGCCGCCACGAGGATCGTCCCACCGCCCCGCACACGGTGCACGACAGCCACCGCATCGTCCTCAGGCAGCAGCACGTGACCGATATCGGCGTCTGCAGCGATGCGGCGATACAGCGCCGCGCCGAACCCGATGAGGCGCCGCTGCTCCGGCGTGGGCGGCATGGCGTCCGCGGCCTTCCCCGCGCTCTCCTCCCTCATCCTGCTGCCCCGCCCCCATCCCCGTCGTGGACCGCGGCGAGTTCCGCGATCAGGTCCACGTCGCGCATCCCGGGCAGGGCGTACCCCTCGGCCTCGTCCCACGGGACGTCGAAGTCGTCCATGTGCACGCGCCACTCGGCATCCGGTAGGGCCCGGCGCAACTCCGTCACAGAATCCAGCACATGGACGATCACGGGCATGAGATGACCGGGATCGAACGGCATCTTGGTGGACCCTGCGACGATCTCCTCCGGATCGGCCGCAAGCCGGTCGTACACGTGAAGGCTTTCCTCGTCGTCGTACGGAAACGACGCCATGTGCGCGGCGACGACGCTCGCGACGGAGGCCGACTCGGCCTTGGTGAGCGGTGTCGTGCGGTGCGCGCTGTAGTAGAGGGAGACGCTCATGGCGGAAGCGTACGACGGGGGTGTGACAGCGCGGGCCGCGCGCCCAGGCCGCTCCGCCCGGGACGGAAGTCAGCCGAGCGCGGAGCAGCCCTTCCCTGCCCGCGACTACGCCGTCGGCGTGGTGCGCTCGAGACGGGCCCGGAGTTCGTCCTCGGCCACGGCGCACTCGGCAGGCAGCCCGGGCAGGAGGGCAAGGGCGGCAGCGATGAGCTCCGCCGACGCCCGCGGGTCCTCCCGGACCGCCCGGAACAGCACATCCGCGTCCATTTGGGCCAGCTGGTAACGCCACGCGGGGTGGGCGTGCGTCGCCGCGTAGTGGTCGGTCAGGATTTCCACGGGGGACAGCTCGGCTCCGCTGCGACGCAGGAGCAGCGCCAGGCCGTACTCGCTGACGAGCCCGCAGATCTCCTCGGCGTCGGCCTTGTTGCGGCGGTGCGCGTCGTGGATCTCGTAGACCACGGCGTACACAAGCGCACGTTCCCGGTCCGTGCGCGGCAGGGGAAACGGCTCGTCCCGCAACAACGCATCCACGTCGGCCGGACGGACGAGGGGGCGACGGCCCGTGCCGGTGGCGGGTGACACCGTCAGGCGGACGGCACCGAGTGCGACGGCTTCCTCCGAGAGCGTGCGCAGGTACCGAAGGCCCTCGCTCGCCTCCGGCTCGACCTCCCGGCAGGCTGCCCGCACCTGCGCGACAGTCGGCCCGTCGGCCCACGCGAACGTCCACGCCCGTGCGGAGCCGGACCACTCGGCCACGACCGCCCCGTGCCGGTGGACGTCGAGGCCGAACCGTCTGGTGAGCGTACGGGTGAGTCGGTGAAGGCGCGTCGCACGGTCGGAATCCATCGGGCCTCAGTATTCACTGCGCCCAGCGGCCCTCGAGCACCGGTTCGGCCGTCGCAAAGCGCCGGTCTCAGCATGCACACAGTGAAGTCGCCACCGGCAGCGCTTGCCTGTAGTGCCCTACCAGCCGTCCTCGGCGGAGTACTCGGGGACGTAGTTCTTGGCTTCACCGTTTGCGACGTACACCAGGCACTTTGAACCGTTCCGGGTTCGGTAGAGATCTCAGTTGTTGGTTGTGACCTGCGGTTTTGTGGTCGTGAGGTAGTAGGCGGTCTCGTACTCGACGGGTGGGACGTGGCCTATCTCACCGTGGAGGCGGCGG
>NZ_JBWJVM010000034.1:0-90635 GCF_056428985.1 Streptomyces sp. CA189
CCCCGCCCTTCCACCGTTCCCCGGGGCTCCGCCCCGGACCCCCCGGGTGCGGACTCCCGCAGGGGCCCGCCCCCGACCAACTCCGCGTCAGCGCCACGTCCGCCCCGGACCAGTTCCGGGCCCTCCGGGCCCACACCGGACCGACCCCGCATCCGCACCGGGTCCGCCGGGCCGACCCCGCCTCCCGCCGGGCCCACCGGATCAGCGCCGGGTCAGCGAAAGCAGGTCCCGCGCGGGCCCCGCCGGCCGCGCCCCCGCCGGCCACACCGCCCGGAGCTCCCGCTCCAGCCCCGCCCCGAGCACCGGCACGCACACCAGCCGCCGCCCCGCCAACTCGTCCCCGACCGCCAGTTCCGACAGCACGCACGGCCCGGCCCCGCTCACCGCCGCCGCCTTCACCGCGGTGGTGGAGGCCAGCTCCAGCAGCGGCTCCGCCAGCCCCCCGCACCCGGCCAGCGCCGCGTCCAGGACCTGCCGGGTCCCCGACCCCCGTTCCCGCAGGATCAGCGGGGTCGCCGCCAGCTCCGCCGGCTCCACCCCGCGCGAGCGCCGCGCCCACGGGTGCCCGGGAGCCACCGCCACCACGAGGCGGTCCTGCGCGATGACCACCGAGTCCAGTCCCTCCGGCACCCTCAGCCCCTCCACGAACCCGAGGTCCGCCTCGTGCGCCAGCACCCGCTCCGCCACCACCGCGGAGTTCCCCGCGTGCAGCGACACTGCCGTGTCGGGACGCTGCCCGCGCAGCGCGATCAGCCAGCCGGGCAGCAGGTACTCCGCGATGGTCATGCTGGCCGCGACCCGCAGCCGGGAGTCGCGGCGGCCCCGTAGCGCCTGCGCGCCCGCGTCGAAGGCCTCGGCCGCCTCCACCACCCGCCGGGCCCAGTCCGTGACCAGCGCGCCCTCCGCGGTCAGCGTCGACCCGCGCGGGGAACGGTCCACGAGCGCGACCCCGAGCCGGGTCTCCATCGCCCGGATCCGGCTGCTGGCGGCGGGCTGGGTGATCCCGAGCCGCCGCGCGGCGGCGCTCAGACTGCCCACGCGCGCGACCGCGAGCAGCAGTTCCATGGCGCCCAGGTCCGGGACCCGGTGTGCCAGCGGAAGCTGCCCTTCGGTCCAGTCCTCGTTTCCGTACCCATTCCCCATAACTTCACTTTATGCCCTCATAGGAAGAGACCCTCTGCCGTCCGTCCCGGCCCGGCGGGACGCTGGACCCATGGCCACCACCCTCGTACACCCCCGTCCCATCACCCCCGGGACCGTCGCAGCCCTCCGCACGGGGCACCACAAGGCTCCCTCCCTGCGGCACCTCGGCCCCAACTGGTACGCCTCCGTCATGGGCACGGCGATCATCGCCAATGCCGGCGCGACCCTCCCGTACCAGCTCCCGGGCCAGCGCGTGGTCTGCCAGATCTTCTGGGTGCTGGCCGCCGCCGCCCTCGCGGTCCTGCTGACCGCCCGGGCCGGCCACTGGCTCCACCACCGCGACCAGGCCCGCGCCCACCTCCTGGACCCCGCCGTGGCCCCCTTCTACGGCTGCCTCTCGATGGCCCTGCTGGCCGTCGGCGGCGGCACCCTCATCGTCGGCAAGGACCTCATCGGGGTCCCCGCCGCCGTCGCCGTGGACGCGGTCCTGTTCACCGCGGGCACCGCGATAGGCCTCCTCGCGGCCGTCGCCGTCCCCTACCTGATGGTGGTCCGCCACAAGGTCGAGGCCCACCAGGCCACCCCCGTCTGGCTGCTCCCCGTGGTCGCCCCCATGGTCTCCGCCGCGCTCGGCCCCCTGCTCATCCCCCATCTCCCCGCCGGCCAGGCCCGCGAGGCCATGCTGCTCGGCTGCTACGCGATGTTCGGCCTCAGCCTGCTCGCCACCCTGCTGCTGCTCCCCCTGATCTTCGGCCGGCTGATCGTCAGCGGCCCCCTCCCGCTGGCCCTGACCCCCACCCTGTTCCTGGTGCTGGGCCCCCTCGGCCAGTCCACCACCGCGGTGAACTCCCTCGCGGACATGGCTCCCCAGTCGATGGCCGGCCCCTACTCCGGCGCCTTCTCCGCCTTCGCGGTCGTCTACGGGGTCCCCGTGATGGGATTCGCCCTGCTGTGGCTGGCGCTGGCCGCGGCGATGCTGCTGCGGGCCGCCCGGAACGGCATGGGGTTCGCCATGACCTGGTGGGCGCTGACCTTCCCCGTCGGCACCTGTGTCACCGGCGCCGCCGGACTGGCCCGGCACACCGGCCTCACCGCCTTCTCCTGGCTGGCCGCGGCCCTCTTCCTGGCCCTGCTGACCGCCTGGCTCCTGGCCGCCGCGAACACCCTGCGCGGCCTCACCACCGGCCGCCTGCTGGCGGCGCCCCGCTAGCGGGCGACGCCCGCTGGAGCGACGCCCGCTGGAGCGACGCCCGCTGGAGCGACGCCCGCTAACGCGAGGCGCGCAGGGCAGCCCCCAGCACCGCCGGGGCCTCGGCCAGCGAGGGGCCGTACCAGGTCAGGTGGCGGCCGTCGACGAACGCGGCCGGGATACCGGGGAAGGCCTCGGGCCCGTCCCCGGCGGTGAAGCGGTACGGCTCGTCCGGGAACACCACGAGCTCGCAGCCGGCCGCGGCCAGCTCGGCCGCCGGGATCCTCGGGTACCGCTCCGCGTGCCCGGCGTAGGCGTTGCGCACGCCGAGACGGGCCAGCAGGTCCCCTGCGAAGGTGTCGCGGCCCAGCACCATCCAGGGCCGCCGCCAGACCGGCACGAAGGCCGTCCGCGGCGGCCCGGCCGGCTCCGCGCGGGCCCACGCGGCCTCCGCCTCCGCCAGCCACCGGGGCCGCTCCAGCCCCATGGCCCCCACCAGCACCCGGTCCAGTTCGGAGAACGCCTGCGGGAGGTCCCGTACCTCGGTGACCAGGACCTCCAGCCCGGCCGCCCGCAGCGCCGCCAGGTCCGGAGCCCGGTTCTCCTCCTCGTTGGCGAGGACCAGATCCGGGCGCAGCTCCGCGATCGCCCGTACGTCGGGGTTCTTCGTCCCCCCGATGCGCGCCACGTCCCCCAGACCGGCCGGGTGCGTGCACCAGTCGGTCACCCCGGCCAGCGCCCCGGGCGCGCTCACGGCCACCGCCTCGGTCAGGGACGGCACCAGCGAAACGACCCGCATGGCCCCCATCCCGGTCAGTGTCCCGGCGAGGGCGGTTCGGAGGTCGCGTGGATGTGCTCGCCGACCGCGACGATCAGGATCCGGGTGTCCTCGGTGACGGCCCGCCAGCGGTGGCGCACCCCGCCGGACAGGAACAGCGCGTCGCCGTTCTCCAGCCGGTACGCCCGCCCTTCGGCCTCCACCTGGCAGGCGCCCGAGACCACGTACATCAGCTCGTCGTTGCGGTGCTGGTACTCGCGGCCCGCGTCCTGGTCCCCGGTGAACTCCAGCGCGTGCAACTGGTGGTGCCCGCGCACCAGGGGCCGTACGCCGGGGACGGGGGTCAGCCCGGACTCGTCGCCGGCTCGTACGAGGTCCACGGTGCGCGCGGTGTCGGAGGCGGCCAGCAGATCGACGGCCGTGGTCTCCAGCGCGTCGGCGACCCGCTCCAGGGACCGCATGCTGGGCCGGGCCCGCTCGTTCTCTATCTGGCTCAGGAAGGGAACCGACAGTCCGCTGCGCGCGGACACGGCTGCGAGGGTCAGGTGCAGGGCCCGGCGTCTCTTGCGCACGGCCACGCCCACCCGGAGCGGTTCCTTGGAGTCCTTGTCCCGATCCCGTTCCTTGTCGTCCGCGCCGGTCGTCACTTCGCGTCCGTTCTTGCCGTCGGTGCCGTCCCTGTCGTCCATGGCGGGGCTGCCCTCCCCTTGTTCCGGGTGGTCCGGTCCATCGCACATCGCACGTCGGTGTGCTGTAAGCACCTTACGCAGCAACCGGCCCCGGTTTCGCGCCCAAGAGCGGAGGAGGCCGTACCCGCGCCACTTTCCGTTTGCCCTCAGTGCATCATCGTGACCGTGACGACGACACGACGCCTGATGCTCCTGGACACCGCTTCCCTCTACTACCGCGCGTACTTCGGCGTGCCGGACTCCGTGAAGGCCCCCGACGGCACTCCGGTCAACGCCGTCCGCGGCCTGCTCGACTTCATCGGCCGCCTCGTGCAGGACCACCGGCCCGACGACCTGGTGGCGTGCATGGACGCCGACTGGCGCCCCCACTGGCGGGTGGAGCTCATCCCGTCCTACAAGGCCCACCGGGTCGCGCAGGAGACCGCGAGCGGTCCGGACGTCGAGGAGACCCCGGACACCCTGGCCCCGCAGGTCCCGATCATCGAGGCGGCCCTGGACGCCTTCGGCATCGCCCGGGTGGGGGTCGCCGGGTACGAGGCCGACGACGTGATCGGCACCCTGACCGGCCGCGCCACCGGCCCGGTGGACATCGTCACGGGCGACCGCGACCTGTACCAGCTGGTCGACGACGCCAAGCAGCGCCGGGTCCTGTACCCGCTGAAGGGCGTGGGCACCCTCCAGGTGACCGACGAGGCCTGGCTCCGCGAGAAGTACGGGGTGGACGGCCCCGGCTACGCGGACCTGGCGCTGCTGCGCGGGGACCCGAGCGACGGCCTGCCGGGCGTACCCGGCATCGGCGAGAAGACCGCGGCGAAGCTCCTGGACGCCTACGGGGACCTGGCCGGAATCATCGCGGCGATCGAGGACCCGACGTCGAAGCTGACCCCCACCCAGCGCAAGCGGCTGGACGAATCCAGGCCGTATCTGGCGGTTGCCCCGAAGGTGGTCCAGGTCGCTTCGGACGTTCCTCTTCCGCCGTTCGACCCGGCGCTCCCGGCCGTTCCCGCCCAGCCGGATCTCGTCGCGGCGCTCGCACACAGGTGGGGCCTGAGTGGCGCTGTTGACCGCCTGGGCAGCGCACTGCGCACCTGAGGTGCTAACTTAGGTAATCCTAAGCTTCACGGAGTCAGGGTCGGAAAGTCAGGGAGACGTCGTGGCAGAAGGACGCGCCCGCAAGGTCGGCACCGCAGTGGTCGTGCGGACCGAGCGGTTGGGTCCGCACATGGTGCGGATCGTGCTGGGCGGTGCGGGGCTGGCCGGATTCGGCGCGGGCAGGTACACCGACCACTACGTGAAACTGCTCTTCGCACCCGCCGGGGTCACCTACACCACCCCCTGGGACCTGGACCGGATCCGGGCGGCCCACCCCCGCGAGGAATGGCCGCGCCAGCGCGCGTACACCGTGCGCGCCTGGGACCCGGCCCACCTGGAGCTGACGCTCGACTTCGTGGTCCACGGCGACGAGGGGCTGGCCGGCCCCTGGGCGGCCCGCGTCCAGCCGGGTGAACTCGTACGCTTCCTCGGTCCGGGCGGCGCCTACGCCCCGGACCCGGCCTCCGGCTGGCACCTGCTCGTCGGCGACGAGAGCGCCCTGCCGGCGATCGGCGCGGCGATGGAGCGGATGCCCGCCGGGGCGCGGGTCCACGCGCTCGTGGAGGTCCAGGGCCCGGACGACGAGCAGGATCTCGCCACCCCCGACGGCATCGTCCCGATCTGGATCCACCGCGGCTCCCGCCCGGTCGGGAAGGCGCTGACCGAGGCCGTCCAGGTGATGGCCTTCCCCTCCCCCGACGTACACGCTTTCGTGCACGGCGAGGCCGGCTTCGTCAGAGCCCTGCGCCGCCACCTGCGCATCGACCGCGGCATCCCGCGCGAACGCCTGTCCATCTCGGGCTACTGGCGCCTGGGAGAGACGGACGAGGGCTGGCGCGCGATCAAGCGGGACTGGAACGCGGACGTCGAAGCCGAGCAGGAACGCACCCTGGCCACCGCCGCGTCCTGACGCCGACACCCGGGGGCCCCGCCCGCCCATGACACCCCGCCCGCACGGAATCCCGCGGCGAGCGGCCTCGTAAGGCGGGGTCACCGGTACGGAACGGCCTCGTAAGGCGGGGTCACCCGGTCGGCGGGACAATGAGCCCATGCGTACGCTCCGCGCATTCACGGCAGCCGGAGCAGCCGCCCTCCTGGCCACCGCCGGGACGGCGACCGCCGCGCCGAGCCCGCCGCCCGCGCCCACCGCCCAGCTCACCGACGCCCAAGTCGACACGGCGGTGCGGCGCCTCGACGCGACCGTCGCCGAGATGATGCGCCGCACGGGAGTCCCCGGCGTCTCCGTCGCCGTCGTCCACGACGACAAGGTGGTCTACCTCAAGGGCTTCGGCCTGCGCCGCGTCGGCGACCCGGCCGCGGTGGGCCCCGACACCGTCTTCCAGGTCGCCTCGCTCTCCAAGCCGATCTCCTCCACCATCGCCGCCGGGGTCCTCAAGAACCCCGCCGACTTCGACCGGCACACCGAACTCCCCGGCTTCGCCCTCAAGGACCCGTGGGTGACCTCCCACGTCACCACCGCCGACCTGCTCTCCCACCGCAGCGGCCTGCCCGACCACGCCGGCGACCTCCTCGAAGACCTCGGCTACGACCAGGCGTACATCCTCGACCACCTGCGCCTGGCGCCGCTGACCCCCTTCCGCGCGAGCTACGCCTACACCAACTACGGGTTCACCGCCGCCGCCGAGGCGATCGCCCGCTCCCAGGGCACCACCTGGCAGAAGCTCAGCGCCGACACCCTCTTCAAGCCCGCCGGCATGACGCACACCAGCACCGAGTTCCAGGCCTTCGTCGACGCCCCCGACCACGCCGCCACCCACGTGAAGGCTGCGCCCGACGGCGAGAAGGGCAACGACACGTGGATCCCGCGCTACGTCCGCGATCCCGACGCCCAGGCCCCGGCCGGCGGAGTGAGCAGCACGGCCCGCGACATGTCCCGCTGGCTGCGCCTCCAGCTCTCCGGCGGCACCCTCGACGGCAAGCGGATCATCCCCGCCGACACCCTCGCCCGCACCCACCTGCCCGAGATCGTGTCGCAGCCGCCCGCCTCCCCCACCGGCCGCACCGGCTTCTACGGGCTGGGCTGGAACGTCAACTACGACGACGCGGGCCGCCTGCGCCTGAGCCACTCCGGCGCCTTCGAACTCGGCGCCAACACCAGCGTCAGCATGCTCCCGCTGGAGAAGCTCGGCATCGTCGTCCTCACCAACGGCGCCCCCGTCGGCCTCCCCGACGCCATCGCCGCCGACTTCTTCGACACCGCCGAACACGGGAAGGCCACCACCGACTGGCTGGCCCTGATCGGCGCCCTCTACGCCCAGATCAACGCGGAGGGCCGCTCCCCCACCGACTACGCCCGCCCGCCCACCGGGGCGAAGCCGGCCGCGGAGGACTCCGCGTACACCGGCGCGTACGAGAACCCCTACTACGGCAAGGCCACCGTGGCGGCCACGAGCGAGGGCAAGCTGACCCTGTCCCTCGGCCCGGAACCGATGGTCTTCCCCCTCACCCACTACGACGGGAACACCTTCAGCTACGAGACCGCCGGGGAGAACGCGGTCGGCCGCACCGGGGTGTTCTTCTCCCCCTCCGACCGCACGGTCCGCATCGAGTACCTGGACGCCGACCACCTGGGCACTTTCACCGGCCGGTAGGGCGCATAGCCTGTACCCGGTGAAGCGCAGATCCCACATCCCCGACGCGCCCCTGCCCCAGGTCTCCGGCATCGACCCGGTCCGCATGCGGCTGCCCCCCGACCCGGACGGGACCTGGCCTGACCTCGGCTCCTACCTCACGGCACGCTACGAGGGCACGCGCGGGGCCGAGTCCATGGCCCGCCTACTGCGGGACGGCCGGGTGCTGGGCGCCGGCGGCCGGGTGCTGCGGCCGCAGGACCCGTACGAGCCCGGCGGCTTCCTGTGGTTCCACCGGGACATGCCGCCCGAGCCCGTGGTGCCCTTCCCCATCGGGGTCGTCTACCGCGACGAGCACCTGCTGGTGGCCGACAAACCGCACTTCCTGGCCACCACCCCGCGCGGCAGCCACGTCTTCCAGACGGCCCTGGCCCGGCTCCGGGTGGAACTCGGCCTGCCCGCGCTGAGCCCCGCGCACCGGCTGGACCGGATGACCGCCGGGCTGGTGCTGTTCAGCATCCGCCCCGAGGACCGGGGCGCCTACCAGCTGATGTTCCAGGAGCGGCGGATCCGCAAGGAGTACGAGGCGCTCGCCCCCCACGACCCGGCGGTGGAGTTCCCCCGGACCCTGCGCAGCCACATCGAGAAGGTCCGCGGGGTCATCGCGGCGACGGAGGTCGCGGGCGCCGAGCCCAATGCCGAGACCCTGGCCGAACTCCTCGCGGTCAGGGGGGACACCGGACGCTACCGGCTGACCCCGCACACCGGCCGCACCCACCAGCTTCGGGTGCACATGAACAGCCTGGGCCTGCCGATCCTGGGCGACCCGGTCTATCCGGTGGTCAGCGATCCGGCGTCCGACGACTACCGGCGGCCGCTCCAGCTCCTGGCCCGCACCCTGGAGTTCACCGATCCGGTCACCGGGATCGCGCACCGGATCGAGAGCGGCCGCACCCTGCGGGCCTGGGAGGACCGGCCCGGGTGGGAAGAGGGATCCTGGGACGACGCCTAAGGCACGGCCTAGCGGCCGACGTCCGCGATCCGCAGCGCCGCGTCGGCGGTGGCCTCCGCGAAGGCGGCCACCGGGCGGGCCGGATCGGAGCGGTGGATCAGCATCACGCCTTCGATGAGACCGAAGACGAGGTCATTGCGGAGCACCAACCCGGCCAGGTCACCGGCGAGTTCGGTTCCGACGCGGGTACCGTTGAGCAACTCCCGGTAGATGTCCTTGAGTTCCTGGCGCATCCGGCGGAAGCGTGCGAAGCGCGCACCGGAGACCTCGGGCAACAGGTAGAGCGCGCCCAGGTTGTACGGCCCCCCGCAGAGCAGCATCACGTCCGAGCGGCACAGCTCCCAGAGCCGGCGGCCGGCCGGCCGGCCCGCCTCCCGGACCAGCCGGCGGGCCAGCTCCAGGGAGGGGGCGACCGTGGACTCCAGGAGTTCGGCGAGGAGTTCCTCCTTGCCGCCGAAGTAGTGGTACATCGTGGCCTGGCGCATTCCGGCCCGTTCGGCCACGGCCCGCGTGGTGGTGGCCGCGTACCCCTTCACCGTGAACAACTCGGCCGCCGCGTAGAGGAGTTCCTCGCGCGGCGGCCGCCCGCTCGCCGGTCTCAGCTGATCGGCGCGTGGCCGACCGACCCGTCTCGGCCCATCGTCCGTTCCACCAGTCATGGCCCGATTTTCCCACAGGACACGTCGAAGCGATCATGGCAAGAGATGAGATCCGGCCATGACCACTTCTGGAGGAACCTCCAAATCCGGTTATCCCACCGAGCTGTAGGCCACCACACCGCGCAGCAGCGCGTCCACCGCCTTGCGGGCGTTGCGGGCCACGGTGCTGCCACCCCCCGGGGAATCCGAGGAGCCGGGCGCGGAGGAGGAGGGCGCCGCGGCGGCCACCTGCCCCAGCACGTCGATGACCTGCTTGCACCAGCGCACGAAGTCGCCGGCCGGCATCTCCGCCTCGCGCAGCACCTCGTCCAGGCTCTTGTCGGAGGCCCACTGGTACACCGCCCACGCGAAGCCGAGGTCCGGCTCACGCTGGCCCACGCCCTCCGCCTGGTTGATGCCGTGCTCCTCCTCCAGCGCGTCGAGCCGGCCCCAGATGTGGACCATCTCACCGAGCGCGGCCTTCGCCGCGCCCCCCGGCACCTTCGGCGCGACCGCGTCGTCGGACTGCCGCGCCTCGAAGACCAGCGCCGAGACGCAGGCGGCCAGTTCGGCCGGGCTCAGCCCCTCCCAGACGCCGGCCCGCAGGCATTCCGACGCCAGCAGGTCGAGCTCTCCGTAGAGCCGGGCGAGCCGCCGCCCGTGCGGGGTCACCTCGTCCTCGCGCAGGTAGTCCAGATCCGTCAGCAGCGCGTGGATCCGGTCGAAGGTGCGGGCGATGGTGTTCGTCCGGCCCTCGATGCGCTGCTCCAGCTGTCGCGTGTCCCGCTGGAGCCGGTGGTAGCGCTCCGCCCAACGGGCGTGGTCCTCGCGCTCGTCGCAGCCGTGGCACGGGTGTGCCCGCAGCGCGGTGCGCAGCCGCGTGATCTCCCGGTCGTCGGCCGCGGCCGCCCGCCCGCGCGCGTGGCGCTCCACCGTGAGGTGCCCGGCCTTGCTCCGCAGCTGCGAGGCCAGGTCCCGACGGGACTGCGGGGAGCGGGCGTTGAACGTCTTGGGGATCCGCATCCGCTCGATGGCCTCGACGGGGACCGGGAAGTCGATCCCGGCGAGCCGCTTGACCTGCCGCTCCACGGTGAGCACCAGCGGGCGCGGACCCTCGGTGTACTCGTGCCCGCGGTGCCCGTTGGACCGCCCGGCCGGGACCCCCGGGTCCAGCACCAGGGCCAGCCCGGCGAACTTGCCCGTCGGCACGTGGATGATGTCGCCCGGCTTGAGCTTCTCCAGCGACGCGGCAGCCTGCGCCCGCCGCTGGGAAGCACCCTGCTTGGCCAGGTCGTTCTCGCGGTCCTTGAGGTCCCGGCGCAGCCGCGCGTACTCCTCGAAATCACCGAGGTGGCAGGTCATGCCCTCGCGGTAGCCGTCCAGGCCCTCCTCGTTGCGCTGCACCTGCCGGGAGATCCCGACGACCGAGCGGTCGGCCTGGAACTGCGCGAAGGAGGTCTCCAGCAGCTCGCGCGACCGGTGCCGCCCGAACTGCTGGACCAGGTTGACGGCCATGTTGTACGAGGGCTTGAAGCTGGAGCGCAGCGGATACGTGCGGGTACCCGCGAGCCCGGCCAGGCCCGCCGGGTCCATGCCCCGCTGCCACAGCACCACCGCGTGGCCCTCGACGTCGATCCCGCGCCGCCCGGCCCGGCCGGTGAGCTGCGTGTACTCGCCGGGGGTGATGTCGGCGTGCTGCTCGCCGTTCCACTTGACGAGCTTCTCCAGGATGACCGTGCGCGCCGGCATGTTGATGCCCAGCGCCAGGGTCTCGGTGGCGAACACCGCCTTCACCAGGCCCCGTACGAACAGCTCCTCGACGACCTCCTTGAAGGTGGGCAGCATGCCCGCGTGGTGCGCGGCGATGCCCCGCTCCAGGCCTTCGAGCCATTCGTAGTAGCCCAGGACGTGCAGGTCCTCGGTGGGGATGGACGCGGTCCGCTCCTCCACGATCTCGCGCACCTTCAGGCGCGCGGTGTCGTCGTTGAGCCGCAGCCCCGCATACAGGCACTGCTGGACGGCGGCCTCGCAGCCGGCCCGGCTGAAGATGAAGTTGATGGCGGGCAGCAGCCCGTCGCCGTCCAGCCGGGCGATGACCTCGGGACGCGAAGGGGTCCAGATCCGGCCGCGCGAGCGCCGCTCGCGCTCGCGGTCGGCCTCGCGGACCATCTTTCCGCGCCGCCGGTCCTTCGGGTTGTACCGGCTGCTGTTCTCCTCCCGCGCCATCCGCAGCAGGTCGGGGTTGACCTCGCGGCGCGCGGAGCCGCGGCCGCCGTGGTCGGACCCCTCCTCGAACAGGTCGTAGATCCGCCGGCCGGCCATGACGTGCTGCCACAGCGGTACGGGCCGCTCCTCGGAAACGATGACCCGGGTGTCGCCGCGCACGGTGTCGAGCCAGTCGCCGAACTCCTCGGCGTTGGAGACGGTGGCGGAGAGCGAGACCAGGGTCACCGACTCGGGGAGGTGGATGATCACTTCCTCCCAGACGGCTCCGCGGAACCGGTCGGAGAGGTAGTGCACCTCGTCCATCACCACGTAGCCCAGACCGTTCAGCGCCTGCGAGCCCGCGTACAGCATGTTGCGGAGCACCTCGGTGGTCATGACGACCACCGGAGCATTGGCGTTGACGCTGTTGTCACCGGTGAGCAGGCCGACCTTGTCGGCGCCGTAGCGCTTGGCGAGGTCGGCGTACTTCTGGTTCGACAGGGCCTTGATGGGCGTGGTGTAGAAGCACTTGCGGCCCTGCTGGAGGGCCAGGTGCACGGCGAACTCGCCGACGATCGTCTTGCCCGAACCGGTCGGCGCGGCGACGAGGACGCCCTTGCCGGCCTCCAGTGCCTTGCAGGCCTCGATCTGGTAGGGATCCAGGTCGAATTCGTACATCTCACGGAAGGGCCACAGGGCCGTGGCCTCTTCGGCGGCGCGGATCCGGGCAGCGGCGTACCGCTCGGCGGGAGAAAGTTCTTCGGTCATCTTGTCTTCGAGCCTACCCGCCACCCCTGACAACAGTCGCGATCTTTTGCGCGGGCCCGGACGTCCTACGCCAGGAGCCGCAGGGCCGCCGGGACGCACTCCGCGCTCACCGGGAGCGGACCCAGCGGCTCGCCGTCCGCGTAGGCGGTGATGCCGGCCGCCTCCAGCGTCACCTGCGCGGCCCGGTGGACGGTGACCTTCGGATGGTCGAGGTGGGTGCCCTTGTACACCCGCGGGAAGACCTTCAGCAGGGTGGCGCGGCTGCAGTCGCCGACGACGGTGACGTCGAAGAGCCCGTCGTCGGGGACCGCGTCCGCGCAGATGCGCATGCCGCCGCCGTAGGAGGAGCCGTTGCCGACGGCCACCAGCGTGGCCTCGGTCTCCAGGACCGGGCCGCCGTCCAGGGTGATCCGGTACGGGAAGGGCCGGAACGCGGCCAGTTCCAGAGCCATCGCCAGGTCGTACTTGAACCGGCCGGCCGGCAGCCGCATCCGGTTGCCCCGGTCGTTGACCCGCGAGTCGAAGCCGGAGCACAGCACGGTCCCGTACCAGGTGCCTCCGCCCGGCCCGCCCGCCCCGCGGACCCGGCCGAGGTCGATCTCGCGGACCCGGCCCTCCTTGAGCGCCCCGGCGGCCAGCCGGCCCGCCCGCGCGGGTTCCCGTACGGGCAGTCCCATCGCGCGCGCGAAATCGTTCCCGGTGCCCACCGCGACCACCCCGAGCGGCACCGCGGTGCCCGCGAGCGCCTGTAGCGCGAGGGAGACCATCCCGTCACCGCCGACCGCGATCACCGCTCCGGTGCCCTCGCGCACCGCGGTGCGCAGCCGGGCCAGGGCGTCGGGGGCATCGGCGCCGACCACGGTCCGCACCGAGAAACCGGCCTCGCGAAGCGCGGAAGCGGCCGGCTGCGCGGCGTGCGCGGCCCGGCCGCTTCCGGCGGTGGGATTGACGAAGAGGGTGATCTCAGCACTCACCCACGGGAATGTACCTGCCAGGTCTGACCGGCGTCGATCAGGTGGCGTCGTCGTAGCCGTTGATCCGCCGGCGTCCGCCGTCGGCCTGTTCGGGCAGGGTGCCCGGGGCGGCCACGGCCTCGACCGCACCCACCTCCGCCGGGGTCAGGTCCACCTCGGAGGCCTCGTCGTCGTCGAGGCCCGCGTCGGGGTTGTTCCGTGCCCGCCTGCGGTCGTTGAGGTAACAGAACAGGAGCGCGACGAAGTACAGGGCGACGATCGGCATGGCCAGCGCCAGCATCGTCAGCGGGTCACCGGTGGGCGTCGCGAACGCGGAGAAGAGGGTGATGCCCAGCACCATGGCCCGCCACCAGCTCGCGAGCCGCTTCGCGGTCAGCACCCCGGTGACGTTGAGCAGGATCAGCAGCAGCGGCAGCTCGAAGGCCAGGCCGAAGACCACGACCATGCGCGTGACCAGGTCGAGGTAGTCGTCGACCGGCAGCAGGTTGCTCGCGTTGTCGGGGGTGAACTCCAGCAGGATCACCGCGGTCTGCGGCAGGACGTTGTACGCGAGGACCGCGCCGGCGCCGAACAGCGGCGCGCCGACCGCCACGAAGGCCACGGCGTACTTCTTCTCGTTGTTGTGCAGCCCCGGGGCCACGAAGGCCCACAGCTGGTACAGCCACACCGGTGCGGAGAGCACGAGACCGGCGGTCAGCGAGACCTTCAGGGCGATGGAGAAGGGCGCGATGAGGCCGTTGACCGTCATGGCGGCGCAGGGATTCCCGTTGCGCTGCGCGACCACGCCGTTGGCACAGCCGACGGAGTCCAGGATCGGCTTCATCATGAAGTCGATGAGGTCCTTGTAGAAGAACGCGGCCACGATGGTGACCACGAGGACCCCGAGGACCGCCTTCATCAGCCGGTTTCTCAGCTCACGCAGGTGCTCGACAAGAGGCATCCGCCCTTCGGCGTCCTTTGCCTTCTGGTCCTGCTTCTCCTGCTTGCGGGCAGACTTGAGCAACCCACGTTCCTTGTCTCGTTGCAGTTGACTGATGCGAGCGCGGCCGCTGGAGCGGCCGCCGTCAGCCCTGCTTGGTGTGGTTGGGCTCGTTCACGGGGCGGGCGCTGGTGACGTCACCGGGCGCGGCCTGGATCGTGCGCGGGGCCGTGGCCTGCTGCGGGGGCACAGGGTCGGCGACGGAAGAGGCGGTGGCGGCGTCCTCCGCCTCCCCCTCCTTCTTCATCGCCTTCGCCTCGCTCTTGAGGATGCGGGCGGACTTGCCGAGCGAGCGGGCCATGTCGGGAAGCTTCTTGGCACCGAACAGCAGGAAGATCACGGCGACGATCAGGAGGATCTCGAGGGGCTTCAGGTTGCCGATCATGTGTGTCTTCCTTCTCACCGAAACGGCTGGTTGTGGTAGTCGGGACGGCCCTGACCGAGATCGGTAAGCCGTCCTGACATCGATCGTAACCCCCGGGGGTTAACGCCGGGCAATCCCCTGGGGCATCACCGATTGCGTGGTCAGACAGTACGACGGTTGCCGGAGGATGGCTATGGCCGCACGGAGCGCCCGGCCCTGGCCAGGCCCGTCGCGGCCTGCTCCAGATCCGCGGAGGCGTCCGCGATCCGGCGCCCGGCGTCCGCGACCTGGACGGAGAGCCGGCGCACCTCCACGAAGACCCGCACGGCGAGGACGGCGAGGACGGCGAACCCGAGGAAGCCCAGAGCGATTGCGAACATCGGCCACAGCATGCGACGAGCCTAGGCCACCGGCCGGCTCACACGCTGCGCAGGGTGCTCACGCCGCCACCGGTCAGCAGTTCCACGATGCGCTCACCGGCCGGTTTGCGCACCGGAGCCCCGCACTCGGGACAGGTGAAGGAGTAGAACGTCGTACGCCGGCTGCCGCCGATGGCCAGGCGCAGGGAGCCCGCGTCCAGCTCGAAGCGGGCCCGGCAGTCGGGACAGGACGCCTTGAACGCGACCGACATCGCGCGGATCCCCCCTCGGCCCCTCAGCCCTGTTCCCCGGCCGCGCCGCGCTCGACGGCCACGTCCCCGGCCACGTCGCCCTCGTACGCGGCGAGCGCCTCCCGGGCCGCCCGGCGGGCGCTGTCCGCCAGCTCCACCGGGGCCACGATCCGCCCCTCCCGGCCCAGCCGCAGCGCGAGGCGCCGCAGCGAGCCCGGGTCAGGGGTGCGCAGGGTGATCCGCAGACCCCCCTCGGGCAGTTCCTCGGCACTGTCGTGCGGGTAGTACTCGGCCACCCAGCGACCGCCGGGACCGACCTCCACCACGACCTCCGGGTCCTCGGCGGCCGGCTGGACCAGCCCCTCGGACAGGTCGCGGGGCTCGATGGCGGGCGGATCGGCCCGCTCGTCGAGCAGCCGGATCTCCGCCACCCGGTCCAGGCGGAAGGTGCGCCGGGCCTCGGAGAGGTGGCACCACCCCTCCATGTAGGTGTGCCCGACGGCGAACAGCCGGATCGGGTCGACCTTGCGCTCGGTCAGCTCGTCGCGCGCGGGCGAGTAGTAGCGCAGCCACAGCCGGCGCTGCTCGGCGATGGCCCGGTCCACGTCGGCGAAGACCCCGCCCTCGGACTCGAACGTCACCGAGAGCCGGGAGCTGGCCCCGGCGGCCTCGCCCGCGGCCGCCTCCAGCTTGGCGGTGGCCCGCAGCAGGGCCTGGCGGTCGCCCTCGCGCAGCCCGGGCAGCGTGGCCACGGCCCGCGCGGCCACCAGCAGCGCCGTCGCCTCGTCGGCGGCCAGCCGCAGCGGCTCCGCGGTCGACTCCCCCGAGGCATCGGGGTTGCGCCACCAGATGCGCTCCCCGTCGGTGTCGATGTCGAGCAGGTCACCGCCCCGGAAGCTGGTCCCGCACATGGGCAGCACGTCGAGGTCCGAGATCAGCTCGTCCTCGGTGATCCCGAAGGCCCGGGCCACGTCCGCGACGTGCGCCCCCGGGCGCTCGCGCAGGTACGTCACCAGGGACAGCATCCGGCGCGTCTGGTCGATGGCGTTGGCAGCCATGCTGGTACGTCTCCCCCTCAGGGCGTTGCTCACTGATCTTGCCCGGTCCACCCGCTCCCGCGCGTCTCCGCGCGGCCGGGTCAGCCCTTGGCCACGGCCCGCAGCCGGTCCACCACGTCGGCCCGCAGGTCGGCCGGCTCCAGCACCACGACATCGGGGCCGAACTCCACCAGCCAGGCGTCCAGCCCGTGCCCGTACGGGATCTCCAGCTCGTCCCAGCCCCCGCCGCCGGCCCCCTCGCGCACCGCCGTGGCCTTGGCCCGCAGCGGATAGCCCGCCCCCGCGCGCAGCCGGATCAGCGCGGAGCGCTTAGCGCTCTCCCCGGCCCAGCTCGCCACGGTCTCCCGTACGGTCACCACGTCCGGGACCTCGGCGGTGTACTTGGCCGCCCGCGAGCGGACCTTGCCCGTGATCCGGGAGAGCCGGAACACGCGCTCCGCCCCGCGGTCGCGGTCGAAGCCCGCCAGGTACCAGTGGCCGCGCCAGCACTCCAGGGCCCACGGCTCGACCTGCCGGGTCTCGGGGCGGGCCGCGGTGGACTTGCGGTAGTCGAAGACGACGGGGCGGCGGTCGCGGCAGGCGAGCATCAGCGGCTCGAAGGCAGCCTCGTGCACCGGGATCCGCGGCTCGATGGCACTGTGCTGGCCCTCGTACGGGTCCGAGGCCTCCGGCATTCCGCCGGCGCGCAGCTTCTGCAGGGCGCCACTGGCCGCCCCGGCCAGCCGGGCCTGCTGCCAGACCTTGGCGGCGAGCCCCAGGGCCGCGGCCTCCTCGGCGTCCAGCGCCACGGGCGGCAGCCGGTTGGAATCACGGCGGGCCAGATAGCCGGTGTCGCCGTCCAGGTTCTCGACGGTCTCGATGACCAGCCCGAGCTCCCGCAGATCATCCTTGTCCCGCTCGAACATGCGGTTGAAGGACTCGTCGTTCCCGGCTTCCATGTAGGCCTCGATGGAACCGCGCAGTTCCCGCTTGCTGAGCGGCCGGCGCGTCCCCAGCAGACACAGCGCCAGATTCATCAGCCGCTCGGCCTTGGCAATCGCCATCGACGCCCATCCGCCCTTCCAGACCTTCGAGTCGTGTCCCCGGTACACCCTCGTGACCGCTGACCGTACCGCCCCGACGGTCCTGGGCAAAAGCGAGGGCCCCCGCCTTCACGGCAGGGGCCCCGCACGCTTCGCAGCGTCGCTTCACAGCGGACTGATCAGGCGCCCATCAGGTCGCACACGAAGATCAGCGTCTCGCCCGGCTTGATGGCACCGCCGGCGCCACGGTCGCCGTACGCCAGGTGGGCCGGGATCGTCAGCTTGCGGCGGCCGCCGACCTTCATGCCCTGGACGCCCTTGTCCCATCCGGAGATGACCTGGCCGACACCGAGCTGGAACTGCAGCGGCGCGCCGCGGCCCCAGGAGGCGTCGAACTCCTCACCGGAGGAGAAGGCCACGCCCACGTAGTGGACGGAGACGCGGGAACCGGCCTTGGCCTCGGCTCCGTCGCCCTCCCAGATGTCCTCGATGACGAGGTCGGCCGGGACCGGGCCCTCGGGGAAGTCGATCTCGGGCTTCTCGATCTTCTCGGGCTTGTTGCTCACGGAACTGCTCCTCAAAAACTTACGAACAGGGGTACAACCCGGACAGTTTTACACCACGGCCAGGATGTCGAGGCTGAAGACCAGCGTCGAGTTGGCCGGGATGGTCCCCTGCTCCTTGTCACCGAAACCCTGGTCCGGCGGGATGACCAGCAGGATGCGGCTGCCGACCTTCTTGCCGACGATCCCGTCCTTCAGACCCTTGACCGAGAGCTCCGCCAGCGGCCACGTCACCGACTGGTCGGAGGTGTAGGTGCTCTCGAAGGTCTTGTCGTCCTTCCACGTCTTGCCGTGGAACTTGACCACCACGCTGTCGGTGTCCTTCACGGCCGCGCCCTCGCCGCTCTCCAGGACGTAGTTCGAGACGAGCTTGGTCGGCGCCGCCCCGTCCTTCGGGACGGTCACGGAGACTTCCTTGCCGTCCGTGTTCGTACCGACCTTCGGCAGGGCGGCGTCCGTCTGCGGGACCTCCTTGCCCGTGGCCGAAACCGGGACGGTGGTGGCCTTGACGATGTCCACGACGAAGACCAGCGTGGCGTTCGGCTTGATCTTGTCGCCCGAGCCCTGCTCGCCGTAACCGAGGTTCGGCGGAATCACGAGCTCCAGCCGGCTGCCGACCTTCTTGCCCTCGAGGCCCTGGTCCCAGCCCTTGATGACCTGGCCCGCGCCGATGGTCACGTCGAACGGCTTGCCCTTGCCGAAGCTCTGGTCGAACGGCTCCTTGCCGTCCCAGACCTGGCCGAGGTAGTTGACCTGGGCGATGTCGCCCTTCTTCAGCACCGGGCCGTCACCCTCGCTGACGGTCACCACCTTCAGTTCCTTCGGCGGGGTACCCGACCCCTTCGCCAGGGTGGGGGTCTCACCGAACTTGGCACCCTTGGTGATCGCGGGCGCCCCGTTCTTCATCTCGGCGGAGTCGGAGCCGCTGTCGCCACAGGCCGCTGTCGACAGCAGCAGAAGGGGTACGACAAGCAGGCCGGCAAGTCGGCGCACGTGTTCCTCAGATCTCAGACGGCACATAGGTCGTCGCCACTCTAAGGCGTGGACAGGGCCCCGTACGAGATCCGTACGGGGCCCTGGCCAAGATCAGTGCGATGTCACACGACGCCACGCGGCGCCCTACATCCCCGCGATCAGCTTCTCCACCCGGTCGTCCACCGACCGGAACGGGTCCTTGCACAGCACCGTGCGCTGCGCCTGGTCGTTCAGCTTCAAATGCACCCAGTCGACCGTGAAGTCCCGCCGCTGCTCCTGCGCACGACGGATGAAGTCACCCCGCAGCCTCGCCCTCGTCGTCTGCGGAGGCACCGACTTCCCCTCGAAGATCTTGAGGTCGTTGCAGATCCGCGCCGCCTGCCCCTTGCGCTCCAGCAAGTAGTACAGCCCGCGCCTGCGGTGGATGTCGTGATACGCGAGGTCTATCTGAGCCACCCGCGGATTCGACATCGTCATGTTGTGCTTCGCCCGGTACCGCTCGATCAGCTGGTACTTCATCACCCAGTCGATCTCGGTACCGATCCGGTCCAGGTCCTCCGCGTCGATCGCGTCCAGCGTCCGGCCCCACAGCTCCAGCACCTGGTCCACGACACCCGTACGGATGCCCCGGCGCTCCGCGAAGTCCACCGCCTTGTCGTAGTACTCCCGCTGGATCTCCAGCGCCGAGGCCTCCCGACCGCTCGCCAGCCGCACCTTGCGCTGACCCGTGATGTCGTGACTGACCTCGCGGATCGCCCGGATCGGGTTCTCCAGCGTCAGGTCCCGCATCACCGTGCCCGCCTCGATCATGCGCAGCACCAGATCGGTCGCCCCGACCTTCAGCAGCATGGTCGTCTCGGACATGTTCGAGTCGCCCACGATCACGTGCAGACGCCGGTACCGCTCCGCGTCCGCGTGCGGCTCGTCCCGCGTGTTGATGATCGGCCGCGAACGCGTCGTGGCGGAACTGACGCCCTCCCAGATGTGCTCGGCCCGCTGACTCACGCAGTAGACCGCGCCCCGGGGCGTCTGCAGCACCTTGCCCGCACCACAGATCAGCTGCCGCGTGACGAGGAACGGGATCAGAATGTCCGCCAGCCGGGAGAATTCCCCGTGCCGGGCCACCAGGTAGTTCTCATGGCAGCCGTACGAGTTTCCCGCCGAGTCGGTGTTGTTCTTGAACAGATAGACGTCGCCCGCGATTCCCTCCTCGTGCAGGCGGCGTTCGGCGTCGACGAGCAGGCCTTCGAGAATGCGCTCGCCGGCCTTGTCGTGGGTGACCAGTTCGATCAGGTTGTCGCATTCGGGAGTTGCATACTCCGGATGCGAACCCACGTCGAGGTAGAGGCGGGCGCCGTTCCGCAGGAAGACATTGCTGCTGCGGCCCCATGACACAACACGGCGGAAGAGGTAGCGCGCCACTTCGTCAGGAGACAGTCGGCGCTGTCCCCTGAACGTGCACGTGACGCCGTACTCGTTCTCCAGCCCGAAAATGCGGCGGTCCATGACTGAACATTACGCCTTCTGCTCTGTTCTGAAACCGAGTTCGCAGGCGCCGTTTCGATCATTTTCCCGAGAGCCCACCCCGGCACCCGCCCCGGCACCCGCCCACCGACCGACCACGGACCGACCACGGACCCGCCTAAGACCCCGTCACAGAGGCCTCCGCAGAGCCCTCCAACGGCCCCGCCGAACCTGCCGCCGACTGCCCGGCCACCGACCCCTGCGCCGAAGCCTGCACCGAACCCGCCACCGCACGGCTCGCACCCGGACGCGCCAGCACCCGCTGAGTGACCGTCAACACCAGCAGCGCCGCGAACCCCGCCACACTCGCCACCGCGAAACCCGCCGCCACACCCCCCGCCTCCACCGAAGGACCCGCCGCCGCCGTACCGATCGCCGCACCCACCCCGAAGAACGTCACCAGCCACGAGAACGCCTCCGTCACCGTGCCCGCCGGAGCATGCCGGTCCACCACGATGAACGCACACGCCAGAGCCGGAGCCAGGAACACCCCCGCCAGCGCCGCGAACCCCGTCATCGCCACCACACCCGGCACCAGCATCAACGGCAGATAACACACCGCCAGCAACGCCAGCAGCACCCAGAGCCGCCGCTCCGGCGCCCCCGCCCACTGCCGCGCCCCGTACAGCACACCACCGAACAGCGCGCCCAGACCCAGCGCCGCCATCAGCCAGCCGTACACCGCCTGACCCCCGTGCTCGTCCGCGTACGCCACGCCCGCCACCGTGATCGAACCCAGAGCCGTCCCCACGAAGAAGAACGCCCCCAGCAACGCCAGCAGACCCCGCGACCGCAGCGCCCCCAGCCAGTGCGCCTCCCGCGGCGCCGAACGCCACGTACGCGAAGGCTCCGACACCACGACCGACAGCGCCCCCAGCACCCCGATCCCGTTGAGCACCAGCAGCGCCACCGCCGGATCCCACAGCGCCACGCACAAGGTCACCAGCAGCGGCCCCACCGTGAACATGACCTCCTGGGCCACCGCGTCCATCGCGTACGCCGCATGGACCCGCTCCTCCTTGCCACCCAGCACGCCCGGCCACAGCGCCCGCAGCCCGCCCTCCAGCGGCGGCGTGAACAGCCCCGCGACCACCACCGCCGCGTACGCCACCGCCACCGACCCGGTACCGGCCAGCGCCAGCCACACCATGCCCAGCGCCGACACCACCGCCGCCGGCAACTGCACCCGCGGCTGCCCGAACAGGTCCACCGCCCGCCCCAGCAGCGGCTGCCCCACCGCGTTCGACACGCCGTACGCGGCGGCGAGGGCCCCCGCCAGGCTGTAGCTGCCGCCCTCTGCCCGGGTGAACAGCACGATCGCGATCGGCCCCGTCCCGTTCGGCAGCCGGCCTACGAGCGTGCCCACCAGCAGCCTCGCGGCATGCCGGGTCCTGAGCAGCTCCGCGTAACCCGCGGCCATGTCCGCCCCCTTCCGCCCGGAACCAGCCGGGAGTCCACCAAGTAATACGTATAACGTGACGGGTCATACGTACCATGACCACAGTCGGACGGTCCACCCACCCGACACCCACACCCCCCGCGACCTCGCACTACAGGAGCACCGTGTGACGAGACCCACCAGCCGCGACGTGGCCACCGCCGCCGGAGTCTCCCAGGCCACCGTCTCCCTCGTCCTCGGCGACAAATGGCGCGGCCGCGTCTCCGAACGCACCGCCGACCACGTCCGCCACACCGCCACCGAACTCGGCTACCGCCCCAACCTCGCCGCCCGCAACCTCCGCCTCGGCTCCACCCGCACCGCCCTCCTCGTCGTCCCCGCCCTCACCAACGAATTCTTCGCCCGCGTCTACACCGGCGCCGCCCGCATCGCCGCCCGACACGGCTTCGGCGTCGTCCTCTACCCCTCCCCCGACGGCACCGGCCCCGCCCGCGACCCCTTCGCCTCCGCCCGCGCCGCCCTCGACGGAGTCATCGCCTCCTCCATGGCCGCCGACGCCCTCCACGCCCTCGGCGGCGACGGACTCCCCCTCGTCATGCTCGACAGCGACCCCACCGCCGACACCGCCCACGCCCACGTCAACCTCGCCATCGCCGACGGCATGCGCCAAACCGCCGAACACCTCCTCACCCACGGCCACCACCGCTTCCTCCACCTCGCCTCCGCCATCGACTCCTGGACCTTCGACGTCCGAGCCAACGCCCTCGCCACCCTCCTGCCACCCCCCGCCGAGCTGCGCACCGTACGGGCCCACCTCAGCGTGGAAGCCGCCCGTACGGCCATGGAGACCGCCCTGGACACCCCCGCGGACCGCCGCCCCACCGCCGTCGTCTGCGACGACGACGTCCTCGCCGCCGGCGCCTGCAAAGCCGCCCGCCGCCTCGGCCTGCGCATCCCCGAGGACCTCTCCGTCACCGGCTTCGACGACCTCGCCCTCGCCACCGCCGTCGAACCGGAACTCACCACCGTCCACCTCCCCGCCGAACGCGTCGGCGAACAGGGCATGACCGCCCTCCTCGCCGTCCTCGAAGACACCCCCTGGACCCCCGTCGACATCCCGGTCCACCTCGTCGTCCGCGACTCCACCGGGCCGGCCCCGACCACCTGAGCCCCCGGGTACGCGAAAGCGCCCCCGGCCGATGGCCAGGGGCGCTCACACGCACTACGTGCTTGCTCTACTCAGCTTCCTCTTCGGGAGCCTCGTCGTTCGAGACGGCATCCGCCTGAGCGGCCGCCGGAACGTCCGCCTCCAGCAGCCGCGACAGCTGCCGACCGCGGATCCGCTTGAACTTGCGCTGCTGGGCCCGCGTACGGTCCAGCACCGCCACCTCCAGCCGCTCCGCCGGAATCGACTTGTCCGTACCGTTCGCCTGGCTCGACAGCGCCTGCACCGCCAGCTTCAGCGCCTCGGACAGGGTCATCCCGTCCTGGTGCCGCTGATCCAGATAGGTGCTGATCTGCTCGGCGTTCCCGCCGACCGCCACCGAACCGTGCTCGTCGACGATCGACCCGTCGTGCGGCAGCCGGTAGATCTGGTCACTAGCAGCGGTCGCACCGACCTCCGCCACCACCAGCTCCACCTCGTACGGCTTCTCCCCCGCACTCGAGAAGATCGTGCCGAGCGTCTGCGCGTAGACGTTCGCCAGCCCACGGGCCGTCACATCGTCACGGTCGTAGGTGTATCCACGCAGATCGGCGTACCGCACACCGCCGATGCGCAGGTTCTCGTACTCGTTGTACTTGCCGGCGGCCGCGAAGCCGATCCGGTCGTAGATCTCGCTGAACTTGTGCAGCGCGCGGGACGGGTTCTCACCGACGAACACGATGCCGTCGGCGTACTGGATCACAACAAGGCTCCGACCGCGGGCGATGCCCTTGCGGGCGTATTCCGCCCGGTCGGCCATGGCCTGCTGGGGTGACACATAGAACGGAGTCGACACCGGCTTTCCGTCCCTTTCTTCTGGACGACGAGGAGGTCAGAGGGTCAGAGCAGGGCGGCGCGCGGACCGTCGGGCTGCTCCAGCCGACGGTTCGTGATCTTGCGGGCCAGCTCCGAGGACTCCTCGTCGGTCAGCCTGCGGAATCCCTCGTCGGTCATGACGGTGACGATGGGGTAAATGTGGCGGTAGAGGTCCGGGCCGCCGGTGGCCGAGTCGTCGTCGGCGGCGTCGTACAACGCCTGCACGACGAGCGTCGTGGCCTCCTCCTCCGTCAGCTTGGAGTGGTACAGCTTCTTCATCGAGCCGCGCGCGAAGATCGAGCCGGACCCGGTCGCGGCGTAGCCGTGCTCCTCCGAGCGGCCGCCGGTCACGTCGTAGGAGAAGATCCGGCCCCTCTCCTTGGCCTCGTCGTACCCCGCGAAGAGCGGCACGACGGCCAGCCCCTGCATCGCCATGCCGAGATTGCTCCGGATCATGGTGGAGAGCCGGTTCGCCTTACCTTCAAGGCTCAGGGTCGCCCCCTCCACCTTCTCGAAGTGCTCCAGCTCCAGCTGGAACAGCTTCACCATCTCCACGGCCAGACCGGCGGTGCCGGCGATGCCGACGGCGGAGTACTCGTCCGCCGGGAACACCTTCTCGATGTCCCGCTGCGCGATCATGTTCCCCATGGTCGCCCGCCGGTCACCGGCGAGCACGACCCCGCCGGGGAAGGTGGCGGCCACGATGGTCGTCCCGTGCGGCGCCTCGATGACCCCGTCGGGCAGCTTCCGGTTGCCCGGGAGCATCTCGGGCTGGTGCGCGCCCAAGAAGTCCATGAAGGACGACGACCCCGGCGTCAGGAAGGCTGCCGGTAGACGCCCTGTGCCACGATTGTTGGCTTCCACGCGTGTCCCTCCAAGTATGAGACGACCCGACGAGCCGTCGGGATCGTCACCCAACTTGCCGATGGCCGTATTGCAGTTGAAGCACAGTACGCCTCGGACCTTACCCGTCTGGTGGCAGTGATCCACATGTACGGCCGGAGCCTTCAGACAGATACAGCAGAGCCCACCTTGAGCTGCAATCATTTCGTCGCGCTGCGCCTCGGTCATGCCGTATGAACGCTTGAGGTGCCCCGCCCGACCGCGCTGCGCCTTGCATGCCTTGCAGCAAGTGGCCAGCCCGTCGGACGCGCTCGCGTTCTTATGCCATTCACCGTGCGGCTTAATCTCCCCGCACGGCGTGCAGCGTTTCCAACCAGCCTGGATTTCGACCTTTTCCCGGACACTCTTGCCCTCAGCTGCGCGGCGGAGCCGGTAACGCTCGGCACCGTACTCCGCCACACAGTCACGGCATCTGGGCTGGAGACCGTCCCCACGATTGCGATCCGCGGCAAACCCGCTCCTGGGGAGATCCCGGCCACAACCACGACACCACTTGGTTCCCGTAGACATGACCCCCACCCCAGCACATCACCTTCGATTCGAAGGCAAAAATGCCCTACTGACCACCCTTTTGAACGAAGCTTCGAACAAAATCCTCAGCGTTCTCTTCGAGTACATCGTCAATCTCGTCAAGTACAGAGTCGACGTCGTCGGAGAGCTTTTCCTGACGTTCCTTCAGGTCAGTGGCCTCCTCGACCGCCGCCTCCTCGACCTCCTCGGTCGAGCGCTGCGCCTTCTGCTGTCCGCCGCCGGTGTCCTTGGTCGCCATGTCTAGCTCACCCCGCTCGGTTCGCACGCTCACGTGAAAGACCCCGCGAATTCGGGATCCCTCAAGATCAGACTCTACGTCGGACCCTACAAGGAGGGCCCGACATCCGTCCCGGTACTTTCATAACGTCCGGCTGTCTTCATGATTCCCGGGCCGGGGGCCTTTCAGCCCCCGCCCCGGGTACCGGAAAGGGCTTACCGTCCCGAGAGCACCCGGACCAGGTCCTCCGCCGTGCGGCAGCGGTCCAGGAGCTCCTTCACGTGGGCACGGGTGCCCCGCAGGGGTTCCAGGGTCGGGACGCGCTGGAGGGAGTCGTGGCCCGGCAGGTCGAAGATCACCGAGTCCCACGAGGCCGCCGCCACGTCGTCCGCGTACTGCTCCAGGCACCGCCCCCGGAAGTACGCCCGGGTGTCCTCCGGCGGCTTGCTCTGCGCCCGCTCCACCGCCGTCTCGTCAAGCAGCCGCTTCATCTTTCCGCGGGCCACCAGGCGGTTGTACAGCCCCTTCTCGGGCCGTACGTCCGCATACTGCAGGTCCACCAGGTGGAGCCGGGCGGCGTCCCAGCCGAGGCCGTCCCGGCGCCGGTAGCCCTCCAGGATCTCCCGCTTCGCAATCCAGTCGAGCTCTCCCGACAGGCTCATCGGGTCGGTCTCCAGCCGGCCCAGTACGTCCTCCCAGCGGGCCAGCACATCCTTGGTCTGCTCGTCCGCGTCGGAGCCGAAACGCTCCTCCACGTACTTCCTGGCCAGCTCGTAGTACTCCATCTGGAGTTGGATGGCGGTCAGTGTCCGACCACTGCGCAGCGTGATCAGGTGGCGCAGGTCGGGGTCGTGGGAGACCTGGTGGAGGGTGCGTACGGGCTGGTCCACGGCGAGGTCGACGTTGATGTAGCCGTCTTCGATCATGGACAGGACGAGTGCGGTGGTGCCGAGCTTGAGGTAGGTGGAGATCTCGGAGAGGTTGGCGTCGCCGATGATCACGTGGAGGCGACGGTATTTCTCCGCGTCCGAGTGCGGCTCATCCCTCGTGTTGATGATGGGGCGCTTGAGGGTGGTCTCCAGGCCGACCTCGACTTCGAAGTAGTCGGCGCGCTGGCTGATCTGGAAGCCGTGTTCGCGGCCGTCCTGGCCGATGCCGACGCGGCCGGCGCCGGTGAAGACGAGGCGGGAGACGAAGAAGGGGGTGAGGTGGCGCACGATGTCGGAGAAGGGGGTTTCCCGCTTCATCAGGTAGTTCTCGTGCGTGCCGTAGGAGGCGCCCTTGTTGTCGGTGTTGTTCTTGTAGAGGTGGATGGGCTGGGCCCCGGGGAGCTGGGCGGCCCGGACGGCGGCCTCGGCCATGATGCGCTCGCCGGCCTTGTCCCAGAGGACGGCGTCGAGCGGGTTGGTGATCTCCGGGGAGCTGTATTCGGGGTGTGCGTGGTCCACGTAGAGGCGTGCGCCGTTGGTGAGGATGACGTTGGCGAGGCCGATGTCCTCGTCGGTGAGCTGGCTGTTGTCGGCGGCCTCGCGGGCGAGGTCGAAGCCGCGGGCGTCCCGCAGCGGGTTCTCTTCCTCGAAGTCCCAGCGGGCGCGTCGCGCCCGGTGCATCGCCGCCGCGTAGGCGTTGACGATCTGGGACGAGGTGAGCATGGCATTGGCGTTCGGGTGCCCCGGGACGGAGATCCCGTACTCCGTCTCGATCCCCATTACTCGCCGTACGGTCATGCGGCCCTCCTTGCCCGGCGGCGCTCCCGTTCGGGAGCGGCGCTCAAGTACCGCTGGTGCTCCGGTGCGTCGTGTGCGGTGCCCGTCCCCGCACTGCGCGACCTGCGGTATGGAAGAGCCTAGAACCACTCCGCGCTGGTGGGGAGATCATTTCAGTCATTGACTTTGCCCTGTCACCGGCTGAAAAGAGCAGTCGGTAAAGCAGTCGGCTGCGGGTGCCCTTGCCGGGCACCCGCAGCCGGCCCGCTTTGTCAGAGGTACTGACCGGTGTTGGCCACCGTGTCGATGGAGCGTCCGGTGTCCGCGCCTTGCTTTCCGGTGACGAGGGTTCGGATGAATACGATCCGCTCGCCCTTCTTTCCGGAGATTCGGGCCCAGTCGTCGGGGTTGGTGGTGTTGGGCAGGTCTTCGTTCTCCTTGAACTCGTCCACGCAAGCCTGGAGGAGATGGGCGACGCGAAGGCCCTTCTGGTTGTGCTCGAGGAAGGCCTTGATGGCCATCTTCTTCGCACGGTCCACGATGTTCTGGATCATCGCGCCCGAGTTGAAGTCCTTGAAGTAGAGGACTTCCTTGTCGCCGTTGGCGTACGTGACCTCGAGGAAGCGGTTTTCCTCGGTTTCGGCGTACATCTGCTCGACGACGGTCTGGATCATGCTGTGGACGGTTTCGGCGGTGGAGCCCTGGTGCTCGCCGAGGTCGTCGGTGTGCAGGGGCAGGGTGGCCTTGAGGTACTTGGCGAAGATGTCCTTGGCGGCCTCGGCGCCGGGGCGCTCGATCTTGATCTTCACGTCGAGCCGGCCGGGGCGCAGGATGGCCGGGTCGATCATGTCCTCGCGGTTGGAGGCGCCGATGACGATGACGTTCTCCAGGCCTTCCACGCCGTCGATCTCGGCGAGCAGCTGGGGGACGATGGTGTTCTCCACGTCCGAGCTGACTCCGGATCCGCGGGTGCGGAAGAGGGATTCCATCTCGTCGAAGAAGACGATGACGGGGGTGCCCTCGCTCGCCTTCTCCCTCGCACGCTGGAAGACGAGGCGGATGTGCCGCTCGGTCTCGCCGACGTACTTGTTGAGGAGTTCGGGGCCCTTGATGTTGAGGAAGTAGGACTTCCCGGTGGGCTGGCCGGTGACCTCGGCGACCTTCTTGGCAAGGGAGTTGGCCACGGCCTTGGCGATGAGCGTCTTGCCACAGCCGGGAGGGCCGTAGAGCAGGATGCCCTTCGGGGGCCGCAGTTCGTGTTCCTTGAAGAGGTCGGGGTAGAGGTAGGGGAGCTCGACGGCGTCGCGGATCAGCTCGATCTGGTCGCCCAGGCCGCCGATCTTGTCGTAGTCGATGTCCGGGACCTCTTCGAGGACGAGGTCTTCGACTTCGCTCTTGGGGACGATCTCGTAGACGTAGCCGGAGCGGGGTTCGAGCAGCAGGGAGTCGCCGGGGCGGATGGTGACGTCCAGGAGCGGCTCGGCGAGCCTCACCACCCTTTCCTCGTCGGTGTGCCCGACCACCAGGGCGCGCTCGCCGTCCTCGAGGATTTCCTTGAGGGTGACGATGTCCCCGGCCCGCTCGTACGCCATGGCCTCGACCACGTTGAGGGCCTCGTTGAGCATGACCTCCTGGCCGCGCCGGAGGTCTTCCGGTTCGACGCTGGGGCTCACGTTCACTCGGAGCTTTCGGCCGCCGGTGAAGATGTCGACGGTTCCGTCTTCGTTGGATTGCAGGAAGACTCCGAAGCCGGCCGGCGGCTGTGCGAGCCGGTCGACTTCTTCCTTGAGGGCCACGATCTGGTCGCGGGCCTCGCGCAGGGTGTTCGCCAGCCGCTCGTTCTGTGCGGAGACGCCTGCCAGGTTTGTCTGGAGCTCGACGATCCGCTCTTCGAGAATCCTCGTGTGTCGCGGAGAGTCGGCGAGCTTACGTCGCAGGACGGCGATTTCCTGCTCGAGATAGGCAACCTGGCCGGCGGGGTCCTCAGACCCTCGCCCGGGCCGGATGCCGCGGTTGATGTCGTCGTCGTGGGCTGCCACGGTCCTCACCTCCTCCAAGGGGAGCTGGACGCTTTCTGACCCTACCTGGGCTGGTGGTGATTGAAACCCCTAGATCACAAAGACGGTAGGGGTGTGTCCGATCTTCACCCTTGCGTACTCCCTCCCGTCAAGGAAATACCCACCCATCAAACTCGGGAAGCGGCCGGTTGTAAGGTCGAACTGTTCAACACCCGTCCGAGCTCGTGCGACTTGCCGCGAGTATCTGACCGGGATGGATCACTCGAGGCAGGGAACGGCAGGAGATATGACCGTGCAGCAGGAGGCTTCCGCGGGGGGGTCCGGCATGGCCGGAGAGCCGCTCGAGGTCTGGATCGACCAGGACCTCTGCACTGGCGACGGCATCTGCGTGCAGTACGCGCCGGAGGTGTTCGAGCTGGACATCGATGGTCTGGCGTACGTGAAGAGCCCTGCCGACGAGTTGCTCGTGGAGGCGGGGGCGACCACTCCGGTTCCGCTGGTGCTGCTTCAGGACGTGGTGGATTCCGCGAAGGAATGTCCCGGGGATTGCATCCATGTAAGGCGGGTTTCGGACAGGGTGGAAGTCTTCGGTCCAGACGCGGAGTGACGGTTCAAACACCTGTGGCGGTCGAGTCCGTAAGCTCCTGGCGGAATTTTCCGCCGGTCCAGCGCCACTTGGCGAGCTGCTCGGTGTCGGGGCTGTAGCGGGGCACTTCGGGCGAGGAGTACCCGAGGAGGCTCGCGGTGACGAGTCCGTCGCGGACGGTGAGATCGGTCGCGGTCTGCTTGCGGGCGGCTTCGAGGAGTGTGGCGACGACGCGGGGGTTCGCGGTTTTCGCCGGGTCCCGGGCGAGGACGTAGATCGCGTGGGGCGGGGTGCCGGAGCCGGCGTCGCAGCGGACGGCCGCGACGGTTTCGGGGCGGCCGTCGCCGTCGAGGTCGCCTTCGGCGGTGGCCGTGACGGCTTGTGGGGCGCCCTTGCAGTCCAGGGGGTACGTGACGGCGTGCGCGTCGGGAGCGGCCGCCTCGGGGCCGTTCTCGGGGCTCGTGGGGCTCGTCGGAGCGGCGGGTCGTACCGGGTCCGCGGAGGCTCCGGTGGCCCGGTCGGGCTGCAGGAGTCCGGCGCCGGCTATGACGGCGGCCATGGCCGAGGCGGTGGCGAGCCAGTGGACGGGCCGGGCCCGGTAGTGCGCCGGGGTGGGAGTGCTCGGCGCCGGCTCGGCGGGGCTGTGCGGCACGCGGGGTGTCTCCTGTGCGAAGGGTGACGGGGAGCCAGCATCGTGCCACACCTCAGATCGGGGTGGAACGGGTGGGTCCGGGCCGGCCGGGGTGCTCGCGCGGGGGCCGGCCCGTAGGGCAACGAAAAGACGCTGTGGCGCAGTTCCCGGATGTTCGGGGGAACTGCGCCACAGCGTCTGTTTGTTGGTGGGGCGGGGCGGCCCGCCGGGTGGCGGGCCGGTCCTCGTCGGCTCAGCCGCGGTCGGCGGTCTCCGCGCTCTCGGCCGTGTCGGCGGTCTTGGCGGCGGACTGTCCCCCAGCTACCGCTGGGAGGGGCCCCCGGCCGGGGCCGTCGTAGTCCTCGCCGTAGGCGCCCTTGGAGGGGCGGCGGCGGCGCATGGGCGGCTCGACGCCGTCCGCGAGGCGGCGGGCGGTGACGAGGAAGCCGGTGTGGCCGATCATCCGGTGGTCGGGGCGGACGGCCAGGCCCTCGACGTGCCAGTTGCGGATCATCGATTCCCAGGGCTGCGGTTCGGCGTAGCAGCCGAACTCGCGGATGGATTCGACGGTCCGGGAGAGCTGGGTGGTGGTGGCCACGTAGCAGCAGAGGATGCCGCCGGGGACCAGTGCCTTGGAGACGGCCTCCAGGCATTCCCAGGGGGCGAGCATGTCGAGGATGACGCGGTCGACGTCCGTGTCGGACAGGTTGTCCTGGAGGTCGCCGACGGTCAGCTGCCACGCGGGGTGCGGGCCGCCGAAGTAGCGCTCGACGTTGGCCGTGGCGATCTCGGCGAAGTCGGCGCGGCGCTCGTAGCTGTGGAGCATGCCCTGGTCGCCGATGGCGCGCAGCAGGAAGCTGCTCAGGGAGCCGGAGCCGACGCCTGCTTCGACGACGCGGGCGCCGGGGAAGATGTCGGCGAAGGCCAGGATCTGGCCTGCGTCCTTGGGGTAGACCACGGCGGCACCGCGGGGCATGGACAGGACATAGTCGGGGAGCAGGGGACGCAGCGCGAGGTAGGCGACGTTGCCCGTGGTACGGACAACGCTTCCCTCGGGGGAGCCGATCAGCTCGTCGTGCGGGAAGGAACCCTTGTGGGTGTGGAAATTCTTCCCGGCTTCGAGCGTGAACGTGTAGTGGCGGCCCTTGGGGTCGGTGAGCTGTACCTGGTCCCCGACCTCGAAGGGCCCGCGTCGGCGGGCGGCACCGGTCGGTTCGGACATGTGACCAGTGTATTGGCTTCAGGACTGGGGCCGCGCCATGGCCTTCACGAAGGCCTTTTCGACGTCGAGGGTGGAGAGGACTCCGTAGATCGCGCCGTCGGGCTGGAGGACGAGGTATTCGGAGGCGGGGGTGGTGCGGAGGTGGTCGAGGAGTTCTTCGCCGGTGAGGTCCGCTGAGACCTTCATGCCGTCGGTGAGGTCTTGGGCGAGGGTGCCGGCGGCGACCCAGGGGCGGCGGTGTTCGGGGACGGAGGCGATGGCGCTCTCGCGGACGATGCCGGTGGGGTCTCCGAGTCCGTCGACGATGACGAGGGCGCGGGCGCCGGCTTCGTTGGCGCGGCGCAGGGCTTCGGAGAGGGGGGTGGCGTTCTCGACGGGGATGGCACGGCGGGTGAGTTTGCGGGCGTGGAGTTCCGGGAGGTGTTCGCGCAGGCGGGCGACGCGGAGGCTGTTGCCGGCGCCGGTCCAGATGATGGCGGCGAGGATGGCGGCGAGCAGGGCGTCCATGACGGTGTCCATGCCGCCGATGTCGTCGGTGGGGTTGCCGAGGGTCCCGGTGTAGTTCAGGAGGGGCAGGCCGAGGAGGACGGCGACGGCGAGGGCGCGGCCGGCCCAGGCGGCGGCGATGGTGCCGGTCATGGGTTTGCCGGTGATGCCCCAGATGACGGCGCGGAGCATGCGGCCGCCGTCGAGGGGGAGGCCGGGGAGGAGGTTGAAGGCGGCGACGAGGAGGTTGGAGATCATGAGGCCGGCGAGGAGGACGCCGGGGACGCTGGCGGGTTCGACGGTTTTCATGCCGAGGTAGAAGGCGCCGGCGAGGAGGAGGGAGAGGAGGGGGCCGACGAAGGCGAGGACGAATTCGCGGCCGGGGGTTTCGGATTCCTTCTCGATTTCGGAGACGCCGCCGAAGAATTGGAGCTGGATGCGTCGTACGGGGAGTTTGAAGCGGAGGGCGGCGATGGTGTGGGCGAGTTCGTGGACGAGGACCGAGGCGTAGAAGGCGACGGCGAAGAAGAGTGCCACGAGGTAGCGCAGGGTGCCGAGGTCGGGGAGGATCCGGTCGAGCTGGTCGCCGAAGACCCAGGTGATGAGGGCGGCGACGAGGAACCAGCTGGGCGAGACGTAGACGGGCACGCCGAAGGGGCGGCCCATGAGGAGTCCGCCGCCCGGTCCTGAGCGCCGGCCCGCGCGCTCGCCGGTTTCGTCGGTGTCTGCCACGGTTGTCCTTCGTTCGCTGCTGTCCGGTGCGGTGGTGCGCCGGTGGTTCTGGTGTCTTTTTCCCGTGGTGTCGGGGTGCGCCGTTGCGCGGTGTGATGCTCCGATCATGCAGTGCGAGGGGGGTCGGCGTCGATGGTATGCGCGTGCTGTCGGTGGCGGGTCGTAGGGTTTTGTCTATGACGACGAGCCCCGGCAGCGGTCCGGACGATGCAGTGAGCGGTCCCGTGAGCGGTCCCGTGCCCGGTCCCGTGCCCGCGCAGGCGGTGGCCGTGGCCGTGGCGCCTTCTTCGCTGTCGCCTTCGCGGGCGAGTGATTTCATGCGGTGTCCGTTGTTGTACCGGTTCCGGGTGATCGACAAGTTGCCGGAGAAGCCGAGTGCGGCGGCGACGCGGGGGACGTTGGTGCACGCGGTGCTGGAGCGGCTTTTCGATCATCCGGCGCCGGAGCGGACGGCGCCGCGGGCGAAGGCGTTGATTCCGGGGCAGTGGGATCGGCTGGTGGAGTCGAAGCCGGAGTTGTTGGAGCTGTTCCCGGGGGGTGACGAGGGGGCGGGGCTGGCGCGCTGGCTGACGGAGGCCGAGGCGTTGGTGGACCGGTGGTTCACGTTGGAGGACCCGACGCGGCTGGAGCCGGTGGAGCGGGAGTTCTTCGTGGAGACGGAGCTGGAGTCGGGGCTTCGGCTGCGCGGGATCATCGACCGGGTGGACGTGGCGCCGACGGGTGAGGTGCGGATCGTCGACTACAAGACGGGGAAGGCGCCGCGGCCGGAGTATGCCGAGGGTGCGCTGTTCCAGATGAAGTTCTACGCGTTGGTGGTGTGGCGGCTGAAGCGGGTGGTGCCGCGGCGGCTGCAGCTCGTGTATCTGGGCAGTGGGGACGTGGTGACGTACGACCCGGTGATCGAGGATCTGGAGCGGATGGAGCGCAAGCTGCTGGCGCTGTGGGAGGCGATCCGGGAGGCGACGGAGACGGGTGACTGGCGGCCGCGGCAGTCGAAGCTGTGCGGCTGGTGTGATCATCAGGCGGTGTGTCCGGAGTTCGGTGGGACTCCCCCGGTGTATCCGCTGGCGCTGCCGTCCGCGGGCCGGGGCGAATCCTGATCTTCGGGCCAGGGCAGAATGGGCGGGGTTCTCCGTTGCCGTCCGACGAATACGAGGTAGACCCCGTGGCGATCCGCGTACTGCTGGTCGACGATCAGCCGCTGCTGCGCACCGGTTTCCGGATGATTCTGGAGGCCGAGCAGGATTTGGCGGTGGTCGGTGAGGCCGGGGACGGTCTGCAGGCGTTGGACCAGGTGCGGGCGTTGCAGCCCGATGTGGTGCTGATGGACATCCGGATGCCGCGGATGGACGGGGTGGAGGCGACGCGGCAGATCACGGGTCCGGGGCGGGACGGTCCGGCGAAGGTGCTGGTGCTGACGACGTTCGATCTGGACGAGTACGTGGTGGAGGCGCTGCGGGCGGGGGCCAGTGGGTTCTTGCTGAAGGATGCGCCGGCGGCGGAGTTGGTGCAGGCGATCCGGGTGGTGGCGGGTGGCGAGGCGATGCTGGCGCCGAGCATCACGCGGCGGCTGCTGGACAAGTACGCGGGGCATCTGCCGTCGGGTGAGGACCGTGTTCCGGACATGATCGGTTCGTTGACCGAGCGTGAGGTCGAGGTGCTGAAGCTGGTGGCGCGCGGGTTGTCGAACGCGGAGATCGCGGCGGATCTGTTCGTGAGCGAGACGACGGTGAAGACGCATGTGGGTCATGTGCTGACGAAGCTGGGTCTGCGGGACCGGGTGCAGGCGGCGGTGTACGCGTACGAGAGTGGTCTGGTGCGTCCGGGGGCCGGTCAGTAGGCGGCTCGGGTCGCTGTCCCGGGGGTACGGGCAGCGGGTACGGGTGCATACGGGTTCGGGCCCGCTTCCGCGTGGTGCGGAGGCGGGCCCGTTGCCGTGGGGGGAGGGGGGTGGGTCAGCCCTTGCTGATCTCCCAGAAGCGGAAGACGGTGGAGGCGTCCAGGGACCACTGCAGGCCGGTCACGTTCGGGCGGGTGACGGCGTACTGCTTGCCCTGCCACAGCGGGAGGATCGGGATCTCGTCGGCGACGATGTCCTGGAGGCGGGCGTAGTCGTTGCTGGCGGAGCCGCGGTCGGACTTCGCGGAGGTCGACGGGATGATCGTCCCGGTGATCTCCTTGTTGTCGTAGTTGTTGTGCAGGACGTTGTCGGGGCCGAAGAAGGGCTGCGTGAAGTTGTCGGCGTCGGGGTAGTCGGGGACCCAGCCCTTGACGTAGACGCCGTACTTGCCTTCCTGGATGTCCTTCTCGTACTGCTCGAACTCGACGGATTTGACGTCGGCTTCGAAGAGGCCGCTGTCGTTGAGCTGCTTGGCGATGAGCCGGAATTCCTCGTCGGTCGAGGGGCCGTAGCGGCTGGGCGTCGAGTACAGGGTGAGCTTCACCTTGTCCTTGATGCCGGCTGCGCGCAGGACGGCCTTGGCCTTCTCGGGCTGGGGGGTGCCGCCGTAGCGGTCGAAGAAGGCGGTGGTGTGGGAGGCGATGCCGGCCGGGACGATCGAGTAGAGGGGGGTGGCGGTGCCGTCGTAGACCTCCTTGACGAGGGCTTCGCGGTCCACGAGGTAGGCGATGGCCTTGCGGACGGGGAGCTTTCCTGCGACGGGGTCGTTCGTGTTGAAGACGAGGTGTTCGACTTCGGCGCCGGCGCCCTGGACGACTTCGACCTTCTGGTCGCCGGTCTGGGAGGCGAGGCCGGCGATGTCCTTGGCGGCGAGGCCGCGGAAGGCGAAGTCGACGTCTCCGCTTTCGAGGACCTTCTTGAGGGCGGCCTGGTCCTCGTTGAAGAACTTCATGGTGACGCCGCTGTTCTTCGGCTTGGCCTTGCCGCTGTAGCTGTCGTTGACGGAGAAGGCGGCGCTCTTGTCGTTGATGGAGTCCAGTTTGTAGACGCCGGAGCCGAAGGCCTTGCCGTCGGTGCGGAGCTTGTCCGCGGGGTACTGGGTGTGGTCGACGATGGAGCCGGCGCCGGATGCGATCTTGCTGGGGAAGGTCGCGTCGGGGGACTTGAGGTGGAAGACGACGGTCTTGTCGTCGGGGGTGTCGATGGTGCCGATCGACGCGAGCATGACGGCGGGGCCGTTCTCGTCGTTGATCTTGAGGGTGCGCTCGAAGGAGTACTTGACGTCCTTGGCGGTGAGGCTGTTGCCGTTGCTGAACTTCAGGCCGCCGCGCAGGGTGCAGACGTAGGTCTTGCTCTCGCCGCCTTCGAAGCCGCAGGACTGCGCGGCGTCGGGTTCGGGGGTGGTGGCGCCCTTGGGGAAGCTGAGCAGGGACTGGAAGACGTTGTTGAAGAGCAGCCAGGAGCCGGGGTCGTAGCCCGAGGCGGGGTCGGTGGCCTTCACCTTGTCGGATATGCCCATGACGACGCCCTTGCCGCTGCCGGCGTTGGAGCCGTCCGTCGCACCGCAACCGCTCAGCAGCGCGGCGGCGGTGGCCGCTCCGAGCGGGGCGGCCAACCACTGGTTCCGTGTCTTCACGCGAACGTCCTTCTCAGTCTCACTGGCTCGTCTGGTTCTGTCTGGATCGTGTTCCGGTCCGCGGTGTGGTCGCGGGTCGGGGGGTGGGGCCTGGGCCCGGGGGCCTGGTGCCGGGGGGCCGGCTGTCGGGGTGTCAGCCGCTGACGCCGCGGCCGAGTTCCCACAGCTGGAGGTCGGCGATGGAGTTGACCGACCACTCCACTCCGGTGATGCCGTCGCGGGCGGCGACGTACTGCCTGCCCTGCCACAGGGGCAGGACGGGTACGTCCTCGGCGACGATGTCCTGCATCTCCGCGATCGCCGGGCCGGCGGCGGCTCGGTCGACGGCTCGGCGCGATTCGGGGATGAGCTTGGTGCGCACCGTGGTGTTGGCGTACGGCGTGCCCAGGAAGTTGTCCTGCTCCAGGAAGGGTGCGAGGAAGTTGTCGGCGTCGGGGTAGTCGGGGAACCAGCCGAGCCCGTAGGCGGCGTATTCGCCCTTCTTCTGGGCGGGCCTGAAGGCGGCCCAGTCGGCTCCCTGGACGGTGATGTCGAAGAGCTGGGTGGAGTTCAGCTGGGTCTTGAGGGCTTCGAACTCGGCCGCGGTGCCGTCGCCGTAGTGGTCGTTGGTGTAGTTGAGCGTCAGCTTGACCGGGGTTTTGATCCCGGCGGCCTTCAGGAGGTCGGCGGCCTTGGCGGTGTTGGCTTCGCCGTACTTGTTGAAGAAGGAGTTGACGTGGCCGCTCACGCTGGTGGGGACCAGTGAGTACAGGGGCTGCGCGGACTTGCCGTAGACCTTGGCGATGAGGGCATTGCGGTCGACGGCGGCGGCGAGGGCCTGGCGTACGGCCTTGTCCTTGGTTCCGGGGGCCTCGGTGTTGAAGCCGAGGTAGCGGATCTCCAGGCCGGGCATGGGGACGAGCTTGATGCCCTTGGGGGGCTTGGCGGAGAGTTCGGTGATCTGGGCGGGCGACAGGGTGCGGGAGACCATGTGGACGGTGCCGCGCTCCAGGGCCTTGCCCATGGCGTCGGAGTCGTCGAAGGCGCGCAGTTCGGCCTTGTCGTTCTGCATCTTCAGATCGCCGCGGTAGTTCGGGTTCTTGCTGAAGACGGCGCGGACGAGGCGGTTGTCCTTGACTTCGGCCTTCATCGTGTAGGGGCCGGAGCCGTCGACGGCGAAGCCCGCGCGGAGCTTCTTGGCGTCGTACTTCTTGGAGCTGACGATGCCGGCGGCGGGGGTGGAGAGTTTGTACGGGAAGGTGGCGTCGGCGGTCTTCAGGTGGAAGACGATGGTGTCGGCGCCCTTGGTTTCGACGGTGTCGATGGTGGAGAGCAGCGAGGAGGGGCCGTTCTCGTCCTTGATGGCGAGGACGCGCTCGATGGAGAACTTGACGTCCTGGGCCGTGAGCGGGTCTCCGCCGGCGAAGGTGAGGCCGGGGCGCAGGATGCAGCGGTAGCTCTCGTTGCCGGTGTCGGTGAAGCGGCAGTCGGAGGCTGCTTCGGGGACGGGCTTGCCGCCGCCGCGCGGGGTGTGCATCAGCGTCTGGACGGTCTGGCGGAGGATGTTCCAGGTGCCGGCGTCGTAGGCGTAGGCGGGGTCGAGCGGGGCGGGGGCGTATTCGGCTGCCTCGAACCGGTCGGTGGTGCCGACGACGATCGCTCCGGATCCCGCTCCTGCGCCGCTGGTGCTGCCGCAGGCGGTCAGCGCGGGGGTGAGCAGTCCGGCGGCTGCCGTCAGCGCCATGGTCTTGCGGTTCATGCTGGAAGTACTCCCTCGACCCGGCACTTGTTCAAAGCTGGCGTTGAGGGCATCGCGACGGTCGCCCGTTCTGGGCGGAACGATCGGGCCGGTGTTGTGACGATCGGTCCACGCGGTTCCGGAACAGGGGTGTGTGTCCGGGACGGCTGAGGTGCGGCGCAGTGCCCGGATCGACATTAGTGGCCTGCGGAGGGGTGGCTTGAACCGTGTGGAGCGGGGGTGTTGTCGCTCCGTTGCGGGAGTTGACCGGGGGTGTGCGCGGGGCCGTGCGCAGATTCGGTCAGGTGCTGATCAATGGGGACACAAGGGGTGGTGCGGGAGGGGGCGCAGTGGTGCGAAGGGGGCTTTGCGGGTGACAAAGGTCACCTGGGGCAACTGCCCCGGGAGGGATGGAATTTCGGCCTCCGGGGAAGGGCGCGGGAGATCCGCCCGCGGGAGCTTGGTCCTGGGGCGGATCGTCCGGTACGGAGCGTGCCCGGTCAGTTCAGCGGAGTGATGAGGGAGCGCAGGAAGGGCAGGTCGACGTCTTCGAGGGAGCCGACGATGGTGCGGCCCGGGGCGGGTGCGATCCGGCCCACGGAGGGGATGGCGACGACCCGGCAGCCGGCGGCTTCGGCGGCGGCGACGCCGGTGGCGGTGTCCTCGATGACGGCGCAGCGGGAGGGGTGGGCGCCGAGGGTGTGGGCGGCGAGGAGGTAGGGGTCGGGGTGTGGCTTGGTGCGCGGGACCTCGTCGCCGGCGACGGTCATGGTGAAGCGGTCGCGGCCGAGGGTGAGCAGGACCTGGTCGATGACGCGCCGGTGGGAGGCGGAGACCAGGGCGGTGGGGACGTTGTGCCGGGCCAGTTCGCTCAGGAGGCGTTCGGCGCCGGGCATGAGGGGGACGCGGTCGGCGATGCGGGCTTCGAAGCGCTCGTTGAGCAGGACGGTGAGCTCGGCGAGGCCGATGTCGGCGCCGGTGGATTCGATGAGGAAGCCGGCGCTGCGGGTCATGGGGCCGCCGACGACGATGTCCCGCCAGGATTCTTCGAGGCGGTGGCCGAGTTCGCCGAAGACGCCGACTTCGATCTCCCACCAGAACCCCTCGGTGTCGACGAGGGTGCCGTCCATGTCGAGCAGCACCGCCTGCAGGGCGTGTCCGTCGGCCGTACGGGCGACGGGGGCGGGGACTGTGCTCGTCATGCGCGCACCTTTCCGGGGGTCCGTTGGGGACGAGAAGGCCGGTCACCTCACCTCCGGGGGCGTGCCCGGGGGAACAGGTGACCGGCCTGTATGGGACCGACTAGTGTACGCCGGTCCGTGGCGGCGTGCGTTGAATTACGTCTCAGCGTGCGTTGAAGTACTTGGCTTCGGGGTGGTGGATGACGATGGCGTCGGTGGACTGTTCGGGGTGGAGCTGGAATTCCTCGGAGAGGTGGACGCCGATGCGTTCGGGCTGGAGGAGGTCGGCGATCTTGGCGCGGTCCTCAAGGTCGGGGCAGGCTCCGTAGCCGAGGGAGAAGCGGGCGCCGCGGTACTTCAGGTCGAACATGTCCTCGACCTGGGCGGGGTCCTCGCCGCCGAAGCCGAGCTCGGCGCGGACGCGGGCGTGCCAGTACTCAGCCATGGCCTCGGCGAGCTGGACGGAGAGGCCGTGGAGCTCGAGGTAGTCGCGGTAGGAGTCGGACTCGAAGAGTTTGGCGGTGGCTTCGCCGATCTTGGAGCCGACGGTGACGACCTGGAGGCCGACGACGTCGGTTTCGCCTGACTCTTCGGGGCGGAAGAAGTCGGCGAGGCACAGGCGGCGGCCGCGGCGCTGGCGCGGGAAGGTGAAGCGGGTCCGCTCGTTGCCGGCGTCGTCGAGGATGATCAGGTCCTCGCCCTTGGAGACGCAGGGGAAGTAGCCGTAGACGACGGCGGCTTCGAGGAGGTTCTCGGTGTGGAGCTTGTCGAGGAGGCCGCGCAGGCGGGGGCGGCCCTCGCTCTCGACGAGCTCCTCGTAGGTCGCTCCGCCGGCGCGGGCCTGCTTGAGGCCCCACTGGCCCTTGAAGAGGGCGCCTTCGTCGAGCCAGGAGGCGTAGTCCTTGAGCGGGATGCCCTTGACGACGCGGGTGCCCCAGAACGGCGGGGTGGGGACCGGGTTGTCGGTGGAGGTGTCGGAGCGGCCACCGGGCTCTTCGGTCTCCTCGATGAGGGCCGGGGTGGCGCGCTTGGCGACGCGGCGCTGCTTGAGTTCGGGGAGGGAGGCGCCGGGGACTCCGCGCTTGACGGCGATGAGGGCGTCCATGAGGCGCAGGCCCTCGAAGGCGTCGCGGGCGTAGCGGACCTCGCCCTCGTAGATTTCGTGGAGGTCCTGTTCCACGTAGGCGCGGGTCAGGGCGGCGCCGCCGAGGATGACGGGGTAGTCGGCTGCCAGCTTGCGCTGGTTGAGCTCCTCCAGGTTCTCCTTCATGATCACCGTGGACTTCACCAGCAGGCCCGACATGCCGATGACGTCGGCCCTGTGTTCCTGCGCGGCTTCGAGGATCGCGGAGACCGGCTGCTTGATGCCGATGTTGACGACGTTGTAGCCGTTGTTGGTCAAGATGATGTCGACGAGGTTCTTGCCGATGTCGTGGACGTCGCCGCGGACGGTGGCGAGCACGATGGTGCCCTTGCCCTCGTCGTCGCTCTTCTCCATGTGGGGTTCCAGGTGGGCCACCGCGGTCTTCATGACCTCGGCGGACTGGAGCACGAAGGGCAGCTGCATCTGCCCGGAGCCGAACAGTTCACCGACGACCTTCATGCCCTCCAGGAGGGTGTCGTTGACGATGTCGAGGGCGGGGCGGGTCTGGAGTGCCTCGTCGAGGTCGGCGTCCAGACCGTTCTTCTCGCCGTCGATGATGCGGCGCTGCAGGCGCTCGTCCAGCGGCAGGGCGAGGAGTTCCTCGGCGCGGCCGGCCTTCATCGACTTGGTGTTGACGCCCTCGAAGAGGGCCATCAGCTTCTGCAGCGGGTCGTAGCCCTCGGCACGCCGGTCGTAGATCAGGTCCAGCGCAGTGCCGACCTGCTCGTCGTCGAACCGGGCGATGGGCAGGATCTTCGAGGCGTGGACGATCGCGGAGTCGAGGCCGGCCTTGACGCACTCGTCGAGGAACACGGAGTTCAAAAGGACGCGGGCGGCCGGGTTGAGGCCGAAGGAGATGTTGGAGAGGCCCAGGGTGGTCTGGACGTCGGGGTGGCGGCGCTTGAGCTCGCGGATCGACTCGATCGTCGCGATGCCATCCTTCCGGGACTCCTCCTGGCCGGTGCAGATCGTGAAAGTGAGCGTGTCGATGAGGATGTCCGACTCGAGGATCCCCCAGTTCCCGGTCAGATCGTCGATGAGCCGCTCGGCGATGGCGACCTTGTGCTCGACGGTACGGGCCTGGCCCTCCTCGTCGATGGTCAGCGCGATCAGCGCGGCACCGTGCTCCCGGGCGAGGCGGGTGACCTTCGCGAAGCGGGACTCGGGGCCGTCACCGTCCTCGTAGTTCACCGAGTTGATCACGGCGCGGCCGCCGAGCTTCTCCAGGCCGGCCTGCAGGACGGGGACCTCGGTGGAGTCCAGGACGATCGGCAGGGTGGAGGCGGTCGCGAAGCGTCCGGCGAGCTCCTGCATGTCGGCGACGCCGTCACGGCCGACGTAGTCCACGCACAGGTCGAGCATGTGCGCGCCCTCGCGGATCTGGTCGCGGACCATCTCCACACAGTCGTCCCAGCGGGCTTCGAGCATCGCGTCGCGGAACTTCTTCGACCCGTTGGCGTTGGTGCGCTCGCCGATCGCCATGTAGGAGATGTCCTGGCGGAACGGGACCGTCTGGTAGAGGGAGGACGCGCCGGGCTCGGGGCGGGGCTCGCGGGCGGCGGGGCTCAGGCCGCGGACCCGCTCGACGACCTGACGCAAGTGCTCCGGGGTGGTGCCGCAGCAGCCACCGACCAGGGAGAGCCCGTACTCGCGGACGAAAGTCTCCTGCGCATCGGCCAGCTCGCCCGCGGACAGCGGGTAGTGCGCGCCGTTCTTGCCCAGGACCGGCAGGCCCGCGTTGGGCATGCAGGACAGCGGGATACGCGAGTTGCGTGCGAGGTAGCGCAGGTGCTCGCTCATCTCGGCGGGCCCGGTCGCGCAGTTCAGGCCGATCATGTCGATGCCCAGGGGCTCCAGCGCGGTCAGCGCGGCGCCGATCTCCGAGCCGAGCAGCATCGTGCCGGTGGTTTCCACCGTCACCGAGCAGATCAGCGGGACGGACACGCCGAGGGCTTCCATCGCGCGGCGGGCACCGACGATCGAGGACTTGGTCTGCAGCAGGTCCTGGGTGGTCTCCACCAAAAGCGCGTCGGCGCCGCCGCTGATCAGGCCTTCGGCGTTGATCTGGTAGGCGTCGCGGATGGTGCCGTAGCCGATGTGGCCCAGGGTCGGCAGCTTGGTGCCGGGGCCCATCGAGCCGAGGACCCAGCGCTGCTGCCCGGTGGAAGCGGTGAACTCGTCGGCGACCTCACGGGCGATGCGGGCGCCGGCGAGCGACAGCTCGTGGTTGCGGTCCGCGATGTCGTACTCGGCGAGGGCGGCGTAGTTCGTGCCGAACGTATTCGTCTCGACGCAGTCCACACCCGCCTCGAAATACTCGCGGTGCACGTTGGCCACGATGTCGGGACGCGTCACGTTGAGGATCTCGTTACAGCCCTCGAGCTGCTCGAAGTCTTCCATCGTGGGGTCCTGCGCCTGGAGCATCGTCCCCATGGCTCCGTCCGCGACGACCACGCGGGTCGCCAGTGCCTGGCGGAGGGCATCGGCCCGGGTCTGTGTGTCAGCGGGCTGGTTCGACAACGAGGCCATGGTTGAGCTCCCTGGGATGCGACGGCTGTCGGCTTTACACCCCCTCTGTGTCAAGGGTGCACGCGGCCAGGGTAACGGTGCCGACCCGGCCCCGGTGAGGGCGTCCCACGTTGCGGACTGCATTCTGTGCCCGGGGGTGGCGGCTTTCGGCCGGGGTGTCTTGGACGACTCGGCTGCGGAGACTCGCCCTCGCCATGCACGAAGTCGGCATCGACCGATAGTGTTCAGCATTGTCGAACTACGTCAGCAGGAGGCTGCGCGATGGCACGGAACATCCAGTCGCTCGAACGAGCCGCTGCGATGCTGCGGCTCCTGGCGGGCGGCGAGCGCCGGCTGGGGCTCTCGGACGTGGCCTCCTCCCTCGGCCTGGCCAAGGGCACGGCGCACGGGATCCTGCGCACGCTGCAGGCCGAGGGGTTCGTGGAGCAGGACCCGGCTTCGGGCCGCTACCAGCTCGGCGCGGAGCTGCTGCGCCTGGGAAACAGCTATCTGGACGTCCACGAGCTGCGGGCGCGCGCCCTGGTGTGGACGGACGATCTGGCCCGCGCGAGCGGGGAGAGCGTGTACGTGGGGGTGCTGCACAAGAGCGGGGTGCTGATCATGCACCACGTGTTCCGGCCCGACGACAGCCGTCAGGTGCTGGAGGTGGGCGCCATGCAGCCGCTGCACTCCACGGCCCTGGGCAAGGTGCTGTCCGCGTACGACCCGGTGGCGCACACGCAGGTCATGGAGGTGGAGCGGGAGGCCTTCACCCCCCGCACGGTCACCGACGGCGCCGCCTTCGAGGAGGTGCTGGGTCTGATCCGGGCCCGGGGCTGGGCGGACGATGTCGAGGAGACCTGGGAGGGGATCGCCTCGATCGCGGCGCCCATCCACGACCGGCGCAGGATGCCGGTCGGCGCGGTGGCCGTCGCGGGCGCCGTGGAGCGGGTGTGCGGGGAGTCCGGGGAGCCGCGGGCTACCCTGGTGGCGTCCGTACGGGACTGCGCGCGGGCGGTTTCGCGCGATCTCGGGGCGGGCCGGTTCTGACCTTGGCCTGACGCCCATCACTCTGCCTTGACCACCCAAGAGCCACGCCAAAGTGGCATTTGGGTGGTTTTTGGCGTTTGATGATCACTTATTGGCGCGATTTGTTCGATCACACCGACCGGTAACAATCCGGCTCATTGGCCTGGTCAACCCTTGACGCCCGCTTCACCTGGGCGGAAAACTGCCGTTCATCGGTCGGCATTGCCGAACACCTACCGGCAATACGCGTTAGGGTGTGGCAAGGCCAAGGACCGGTGCAGCACTCACCGAGTGCGTGGACCGCCGGAGGGACCCGGCGGCCACCACCCCTGAACGACAAAGGAGTCGCGGGTGTCCAGCTCCGACATCTTCATCGGCGAGACCATCGGTACCGCCCTGCTCACCTTGCTCGGTGGCGGCGTGTGCGCCGCCCTGACGCTCAAGAGCTCCAAGGCCCGGGGCGCCGGCTGGCTCGCGATCACCTTCGGCTGGGGTTTCGCCGTCTTGATCGCCGCCTACGTCTCCGCGCCGCTCTCCGGTGCGCACCTCAACCCGGCGGTCACCGTCGGCATCGCGATCAAGGAAGGCGCCTGGGGCGACGTACCGGTCTACTTCGCCGGCCAGCTGCTCGGCGCCATGATCGGCGCGGTCCTGATGTGGCTCGCCTACTACGGCCAGTTCCGGGCGCACCTGTCCGACCCGGAGCACATCCGCGACGCCAAGCTCGGTCCCGAGGACCCGCACCCGCACGACGTGGCCGGCCCGGTGCTCGGGATCTTCGCCACGGGCCCCGAGATCCGCAACGTCGTCCAGAACCTGACGACCGAGATCATCGGCACGGCCGTCCTGGTCCTGGCCATCCTGACCCAGGGCCTGCAGGACGACGGCAAGGGCCTCGGCGTCATCGGCGTCCTGATCACCTCGCTCGTGGTGGTCGGCATCGGCCTCTCGCTCGGCGGCCCGACCGGCTACGCCATCAACCCGGTGCGCGACCTCGGCCCGCGCATCGTCCACTCCCTGCTGCCCCTGCCCAACAAGGGCGGCTCGGACTGGAGCTACTCCTGGATCCCGGTCCTCGGCCCCCTCGCGGGCGCCGCGCTCGCCGGCGGTCTGTACAACATCGCGTTCGCCTGATCAGCAATCGGCACCACGGCACCATCCGCACCGCCATTCTGATTCCGCCTACTTCGACACCTGCCAGGAGCAGCCACCATGACCACGAGCACCGGCCCCTTCATCGCCGCGATCGACCAGGGCACCACCTCCTCCCGCTGCATCGTCTTCGACCGTGACGGGCGCATCGTCGCCGTCGATCAGAAGGAGCACGAGCAGATCTTCCCGAAGCCGGGCTGGGTCGAGCACGACGCCGCCGAGATCTGGACCAACGTCCAGGAGGTCGTCGCCGGGGCCATGGCCAAGGCCGCCCAAGGCATTCCGGGCTTCACGTCCGCGGACGTCAAGGCCGTCGGCATCACCAACCAGCGCGAGACCACCCTGCTGTGGGACCGCCACACCGGCGAGCCGGTCCACAACGCGCTGGTCTGGCAGGACACCCGCACCGACGCCCTGTGCAAGGAGCTCGGCCGCAACGTCGGCCAGGACCGTTTCCGCCGCGAGACCGGCCTGCCGCTGGCGAGCTACTTCGCCGGCCCCAAGGTGCGCTGGCTGCTCGACAACGTCGAGGGCCTGCGCGAGCGCGCCGCGGCCGGGGACATCCTCTTCGGCACCATGGACTCCTGGGTCATCTGGAACCTCACCGGCGGCGCCCAGGGCGGTGTGCACGTCACCGACGTCACCAACGCCTCGCGCACCATGCTGATGAACCTGCACACCCTGGCCTGGGACGAGAAGATCGCCGAGTCCATGGACGTGCCCCTCAACGTCCTCCCGGAGATCAAGTCCTCCGCCGAGGTCTACGGCCACGTCAAGGAGGGCGTCCTCGCCGGTGTCCCGGTCGCCTCGGCGCTCGGCGACCAGCAGGCCGCGCTGTTCGGCCAGACCTGTTTCGCCGAGGGCGAGGCGAAGTCCACGTACGGCACCGGAACGTTCATGCTCATGAACACCGGCGACAAGATCATCAACTCCTACAGCGGCCTGCTGACCACGGTCGGCTACCAGATCGGCGACCAGAAGCCGGTCTACGCGCTGGAGGGCTCCATCGCCGTCACCGGCTCGCTCGTCCAGTGGATGCGCGACCAGATGGGCATGATCAAGACCGCGGCCGAGATCGAGACCCTGGCCTCCTCCGTCGAGGACAACGGCGGCGCGTACTTCGTGCCCGCCTTCTCCGGCCTGTTCGCCCCGTACTGGCGCTCCGACGCCCGCGGTGTGATCGCCGGCCTCACCCGGTACGTCACCAAGGCGCACATCGCCCGTGCCGTCCTGGAGGCCACCGCCTGGCAGACCCGCGAGATCACCGACGCCATGACCAAGGACTCGGGCGTCGAGCTCGCCGCCCTCAAGGTCGACGGCGGCATGACCTCCAACAACCTGCTGATGCAGACCCTCTCCGACTTCGTGGACGCCCCCGTGGTGCGCCCGATGGTCGCCGAGACCACCTGCCTCGGCGCCGCCTACGCCGCCGGCCTGGCCGTCGGCTTCTGGCCCGACACCGACGCCCTGCGCGCCAACTGGCGCCGCGCGGCGGAGTGGACCCCGCGGATGCCCGCCGAGCAGCGGGATCGCGAGTACAAGAGCTGGCTCAAGGCCGTGGAGCGGTCCATGGGCTGGGTCGATGACGAAGACGCCAGCTGACCGCACAGCGGCTTAATCGACGAGCAAGTAGGAGTCAACGGACATGAGCACCCTGCAGAGCGTTCCCACCCTGGGTACGCACCCGACCGCCGGCTCGAACGCGAGCCGCGCCGAGACCCGTGAGCAGCTGGCGAAGGCCACGTACGACCTGCTGGTCATCGGCGGTGGCATCCTGGGCACCTCGGTGGCCTGGCACGCCGCGCAGTCGGGTCTGCGGGTCGCCATGGTGGACGCCGGCGACTTCGCCGGCGCCACCTCCTCGGCCTCCTCCAAGCTCGTCCACGGCGGCCTGCGCTACCTGCAGACCGGTTCGGTCAAGCTGGTCGCCGAGAACCACCACGAGCGCCGGGTGCTGGCCAAGGACGTGGCCCCGCACCTGGTCAACCCGCTCACCTTCTACCTCCCCGTGTACAAGGGCGGTCCGGTGGGCGCGGCGAAGCTGGGCGCGGGCGTGTTCGCGTACTCGGCTCTGTCGGGCTTCGGCGACGGCATGGGCAAGATCATTTCTCCGGCCCGTGCCGCCGCCGACAACCCGGGTCTCAAGACGGACAACCTGAAGGCCGTGGCGGTCTACTACGACCACCAGATGAACGACTCGCGCGTCGCCGTCATGACGGTCCGCGCGGCCGTCGAGTCGGGCGCGGTCGTCCTGAACCACGCCGAGGTCACCGGGCTGCGCATGACGCGCGGCCGGGTTTCGGGCGCGGAGCTCAAGGACCGCCTGGACGGCACCGAGTTCGGGGTGGACGCCCGTGTCGTGCTGAACGCCACCGGCCCGTGGGTGGACCACCTGCGGCGCATGGAGGACAAGCACTCGATGCCGTCGATCCGCCTCTCCAAGGGCGCGCACATCGTGATGAAGCGCAAGTCGCCGTGGAAGGCCGCCATGGCCACCCCGATCGACAAGTACCGCATCACCTTCGCGCTGCCGTGGGAGGACCAGCTCCTGCTGGGCACCACGGACGAGGTGTACGAGGGCGACCCGGCGGACGTGCGCGCCACCGAGGGCGACATCCAGCAGATCCTGGACGAGGCGGCCTTCTCGGTGAAGGACGCTGATCTGGACCGCTCGCTGATGACGTACGCCTTCGCGGGCCTGCGCGTGCTGCCCGGCGGCCCGGGCGGGGTGGAGAAGGCCAAGCGCGAGACGGTCGTCTCCGAGGGCGCGGGCGGGATGCTGTCGGTGGCCGGCGGCAAGTGGACCACGTACCGGCACATCGGCCGCGTGGTCATGGACAAGCTGGCCAAGCTTCCGGGCAGCCCGCTGACCGAGGACATGGAGCCGGTGAAGTCCCTCGTACGACGGATCGCGCTGCCCGGTGTCGCCAACCCGAACGCGGTGGCGCACCGGCTGCTCGTGGACCGCGAGCCGGGCTCCCGGATGGCCCCGCTGACCGCCCGGCACCTGGCCTCGCACTACGGCTCGCTGGCCTTCGACATCGCGCGGCTCGCGAACGAGGACCCGGCGCTGGCCGAGCGGATCCACCCGGACGGTCCGGAGATCTGGGCGCAGGTCGCCTACGCCCGGGACAACGAGTGGGCGGAGACGGCGGACGACGTGCTGCGCCGCCGTACGACGGTGACGGTCCGCGGTCTGGACAACGCCGAAGTGCGCGGCCGGGTCGAGGAGATGCTGGCCCACAAGGCATAAGCGGTGGCGTGAACGGGCAGAGGGGCGGTTCCAGGGGGAACCGCCCCTCTGTCGTGGGCTGTGGCCGGTGCCTCATCAAGGCTTAGGCTGACCCACGTACACAAGGGAACTTCGGAAGGAGACCTGGGTGATCGAGCTTGAGGGCGTGCCCGAGCTGATCGACCCGGTCATGGTGGCCGCGTTCGAGGGCTGGAACGACGCGGGTGACGCGGCCTCCGGTGCGGTCGCACACCTGGACCGGGAGTGGAAGGGCGAGGTCTTCGCGGCTCTGGACGCCGAGGACTACTACGACTTCCAGGTCAACCGGCCGACGGTGTGGCTGGACAACGGGGTCCGCAAGATCACGTGGCCGACGACCCGGCTGTCGGTGGTCCGGATCGGCGGGACCAAACCGCGCGACCTGGTACTGGTGCGGGGCATCGAACCGTCCATGCGGTGGCGTTCGTTCTGCAACGAGATCCTGGGCTTCGCCCATGAGCTGGGCGTGGAGATGGTCGTCATCCTGGGGGCGCTGCTGGGCGATACCCCGCACACCCGCCCGGTGCCGGTCAGCGGGGTGACCTCGGACGCCGATCTGGCGCGGACGATGGATCTGGAGGAGACCAAGTACGAGGGCCCGACCGGGATCGTGGGCATCCTCCAGGAGGCCTGCACCCATGCCGGGGTGCCGGCGGTGTCCCTGTGGGCGGCGGTGCCGCACTACGTGTCCCAGCCGCCGAACCCGAAGGCGACCCTCGCGCTGCTCAACCGGCTGGAGGATCTGATCGACATCCGGATCCCGCTGGGCGAACTCCCCGAGGACGCGCGGGCGTGGCAGCTCGGCGTGGACCAACTGGCGGCCGAGGACAGCGAGGTGGCGGAGTACGTCCAGACGCTGGAGGAGGCGCGGGACACCGCCGACCTGCCGGAGGCCTCCGGGGACGCGATCGCCCGGGAGTTCGAGCGGTACCTGCGGCGGCGTGATCCGTCCGCCGGTGCGGAGCCGGGTGACGGGTCGTATTTGCGGGACACCTCCGGTGGCCTGCCGCGGCCGCCGAAGCGCAAGCCGGATCCGTCGGGGGACGAACCCCCGGCCCCTCCGGCGGCCTCGCCGGACGAGGACGAGACGCCTCCGGAGGCGTAGCCCGGTGGTGGGGGCGGGGCAGGGAGATTTCTCCCCGCCCCGCCCTTTCGCCGTTTCCCGGGGCTCCGCCCCGGACCCCGCTCCTCAAACGCCGGAGGGGCTGGAATTGCCCTACGGGCAACCCAGCCCCTCCGGCGTTGCCGGGGAAATTCCAGCCTCGCCGGGCAAAATCCAGCCACGCCGGCGTTTGAGGCGCGGGGGTCCGGGGGCAGAGCCCCCGGCAACGGCGCCGCAGGTGCTACAGGGCCACGCCCAAGAGTGCGTCGACCGTGCGGGACACGAGACCCGGCGCGGACTCGTCGTCGCCGTCCGTGGCGATCTGGAGCTCGACCCAGCGATCCACCGCTGCGAGAGCAGCAGGGGCGTCCAGGTCGTTGGCGAGCGCCTCGCGGACCTCCTCGACCAGGTCGTCCGCCGCGATGCCGTCGGGCCGGGAGACGGCCGCGCGCCAGCGCTCCAGGCGGGCCACCGCCTCCGCGAGGACCGCGTCGGTCCACTCCCAGTCGGCGCGGTAGTGGTGCGAGAGCAGGGCCAGGCGGATCGCCGCCGGGTCCACGCCCGCCCGCCGCAGGGCCGATACGAAGACCAGGTTGCCCTTGGACTTCGACATCTTCTCGCCGTGCAGCGCGACCATCCCGGCGTGTACGTACGCCTTGGCCATCGGGAACTCGCCCGTCAGCACCTGGGCGTGCGAAGCGCCCATCTCGTGGTGCGGGAAGGCCAGGTCGGAGCCGCCGCCCTGGATGTCGAAGGTCATCCCCAGGTGGTCCAGGGCGATGGCCACGCACTCGATGTGCCAGCCGGGCCGGCCGCGGCCCAGCGACCCGCCGTCCCAGCTCGGCTCGCCCGGGCGGGCCGCCATCCACAGCATCGGGTCGAGCGGGTTCTTCTTGCCCGCCCGGTCCGGATCGCCGCCCCGTTCCGCCGACAGCAGCCGCATCGCCTCGGCGTCCAGGTTGGACACCTTGCCGAAGTTCGGGTCGGACTCCACCGAGAAGTAGACGTCGCCGTCCAGCTCGTAGGCGGCGCCCGCGTCCCGCAGCCGCTCGACCAGCGGCACGATGCCCGGTATGGCCTCGACGGCGCCGATGTAGTGCTGCGGAGGCAGCATCCGCAGGGCGGTCATGTCCTCGCGGAAGAGAGCCGTCTCGCGTTCGGCGAGCTCGGTCCAGTCCTGGTTGTCGCGCAGCGCACGCTCCAGCAGTGGATCGTCGACGTCCGTGACGTTCTGGACGTAGATGACCTGCCGCTTGGTGTCGAGCCACACGCGCTGCACGAGGTCGAACGCGTTGTAGGTCGCCGCGTGACCGATGTGCGTCGCGTCGTACGGGGTGATCCCGCAGACGTAGATACGGGCGACGGGACCGGGGGCGAGGGTGATCGTCCCTTGGGTCGCGGTGTCGTGGATCTGGAGGTCGCGGCCCTTGCCAGGCAGGGCGGGGACCTCAGAAGCGGGCCAGGCATGCATGACTCGAGACTAACCGGACGAGTGTTCCTCAAACGAACCGGACCTGCACTGTTGTCCGGATCGGCACTCTTGCGCCACGGCTGGTTCTGTGCGTTCGTCGTGTCGCGGGCCGCGGCCCGGTCAGACGGGCGGCCACGGGATCGCGGGCCACTGCCCCGAGGGCTGCGGATGCCTCCCGGTGCGCAGCAGCAGGGCCACGCGGGCCCGTACGGCGGCCAGCTCGGCGGTGGTGACCAGTTCGGCCAGTCGGGTGGCGAGGGGCTGCCCGGCGGCCAGTGCGGCCTCCAGGGCGGTCAGGACGGACCCCGCTTCCCCGGTCAGCGGCTCCCCGGCCCAGCCCCACAGGAGGGTGCGCAGCTTGTCCTCGGTGTGGAAGGTCACTCCGTGGTCGATGCCGTAGAGCCGTCCGTCGGGGGCGGGCAGCAGGTGGCCGCCCTTGCGGTCGCCGTTGTTGATCACCGCGTCGAGGACGGACATCCGGCGCAGCCGTTCGTCGTCGGCGTGCACGAGGAGCGCGGTGCGGCCCTCGCCGACCTCGGCGAAGGCGACCGGCTTCCAGCCCTCCCCGGCCTCCTCGCCTTCCACGAGCGCGAGCAGTTCCGCCTCCGGGGACTCCCCCGTCTCGATCCACTGCTGGACCATGCCCTCGCCGTACGGTCCGTCGCGCAGCACGGTCGGGGGCACCAGCCCCCAGCCGGTGGCCTCGGAGACCAGGTACGCGGCGACCTCGCGCTGGGCGAGGTTGCCATCGGGGAAGTCCCACAGCGGGCGCTCGCCCTTGACCGGCTTGTACACGCAGTCGGTGCTCACGCCCCCGTGCGTGACCGTGCACAGCAGGACGGCGTTGGACGCCTCCCGGATCCGGCCGACGACGGTGAGTTCCCCGTGGGCCAGCAGTTCTTCCAGCTCCCCCGTGGCGTTCACGCCTGGCGCCGGTAGCCGTTCTGGCGCGGGCAGACGTGCCCTTCGGGGTCCAGCGGGAGGCTGCACAGCGGGCAGGGCGGCCGGCCCGCGTTGACCACGTCCAGGGCCCGCTTGGTGAAGGCCCGGGCCTGGGCGCCGGTGAGGCGGACGCGCAGCATCGGCGGCCCGTTCTCCTCGTCCTGGAGCAGCCGCTCCTCCGCCTCGGCGAGGTCCTCCTCCGAGTCGGCGTCGAGTTCCACCAGGGCCTGCGCCTCGACGATCATGCGCTGGTCCTCGCCGTCCCAGGCCAGGGCCATGGTGCCGACGCGGAACTCCTCCTCGACGGGGACGTCCAGGGGTGCGGTGTCGGTCGCCTCGGCGGGGGCCACGGCCGGGACGGGGGCATTGCCCCCGGTGCGCCGTACGACCTCGTCCAGCAGCTCTTCCATCCGCTCCGCGAGCGCCGCCACCTGGGTCTTCTCCAGGGAGACGGAGGTGACGCGGGGACCGGTGGAGGCCTGCAGGAAGAACGTACGGCGTCCAGGCAGGCCGACCGTGCCGGCCACGAAACGGTCCGGTGGGTCGTAGAGGAACACCTGACGGGGCACGTCCAGTCTCCAAGCGTCGGCGGCAGGGGCAGGGCTGCGCCCATGGGTTGGCCCGTCCACCCTACTGCGCCGTTCGATCACACCGCGCCCGCACCGCCCCCTACGACCGCCTCGCCGCCCGCTTCCGCGGCGTCCTGGGCCGCCGCGGCGTCCGGCGAGGCCGGTTCGCGGGGTGCGAAGGAGGCGAAGTCGCCGGTGTCGCCGAGCCGGAGCAGGAAGGGCCGGGTCGGCGTGTAGCGGATCGCGGTGACCGAACAGGGGTCGACGTGGATCCGCTGGAAGAGGTCCAGGTGCATGCCGAGGGCGTCCGCGACAAGGGACTTGATGATGTCGCCGTGCGAGCACATCAGGAACACGGCGTCCGTGCCGTGTTCCTCCTCGATCCGCGCGTTCCAGTCGCGGACGGCGTCCACGGCGCGGGCCTGCATGGCCCGCATGGACTCGCCGCCGGGGAAGGCGGCGGCCGAGGGGTGCTGCTGGACGATGCGCATCAGCGGTTCTTCGGACAGCTCGGAGAGTTTGCGGCCCGACCAGTCGCCGTAGTGGCACTCGCCGATCCGCTCGTCGGTGTGCAGCGCAAGACCGGGCCGGGCCGCCAGCAGCGGCGCGAGGGTCTCGGCGCACCGCTCCAGCGGGCTCGTGACGGCGGCGGCGAGGGGCACCGCGGCGAGCCGCCCGGGCAGCGCGGCGGCCTGTGCGGCTCCGTGCTCGTCGAGGGTCACCCCCGGGGTCCATCCGGCGAGCAGCCCTGCGGTGTTGGCGGTGGACCGCCCGTGTCGTACGAGGATCAGCGTGGCCATGGCAGAAGGGTATGCGGTGCCGCCGGCGTGCGGACGGGGCCCGGGCAGGGAACAATGCGCGAGTGATTGTGGACTGCGCCATGTACCGCGACGGCCGCCGCTCCGAGGCGCCCGACGACTTCTCCGACGCCCTCGACGAGGCGCGGGCCACCGGTGACGCCTTCCTCTGGGTGGGCATGCACGAGCCGACGGAGAAGGAGTTCGAGCACGTCAGCCAGGAGTTCGGACTGCACCCGCTGGCGGTGGAGGACGCGCTGACCGCGCACCAGCGGCCGAAGATGGAGGTCTACGACGATTCGCTGTTCGTGGTCCTCAAGCCGGTGATGTACGACGATGCCTCGGACACGGTGACCACGGGCGAGCTGATGGTGTTCATCGGCGACTCCTTCGTGGTCACGGTGCGGCACGGCGAGGGGGCCGCGCTGGCCGCCGTGCGCCACCGGCTGGAGCAGGACCCCGAGGTGCTCAAGCACGGCCCCACGGCGGTGCTGTACGCGGTCGCGGACGCCGTGGTGGACCACTACATCGAGGTGGCCTCCGAGCTCCAGGCGGATCTGGAGGAGCTGGAGGCGGAGGTCTTCTCGCCGAATCCCGCGGACAGCAAGAACACCGCCGCCCGGATCTACGGGTTCAAACGGCAGGTCCTGGAGTTCCGCCGGGCCACGAGCCCGCTGCTCCAGCCGATGGACCGGCTCGCCTTCGGGAACGTGCCCTTCGTGCACGAGCGCGCCCAGCCGTTCTTCCGCGACGTCGCGGACCACCTGACGAAGGCGAACGAGTACATCGAGGGCCTGGACCGGCTGCTCTCGGACGCGCTGGCCGCGCACCTGGCGCAGATGGGCGTCCGGCAGAACGACGACATGCGCAAGATCTCCGCCTGGGCGGCCATGGCCGCGGTCCCCACCATGGTGGCGGGGATCTACGGGATGAACTTCGAGCACATGCCGGAGCTCAAGCAGCCCTGGGGCTATCCGCTGGTGGTGCTGGTGATGGTGACCCTGTGCGTGAGCCTGCACCGGATGTTCAAGCGCCGCGGCTGGCTCTAGTGCTGTGGCCGGAAAGGTTTGCCGGGTCGCGGTGTCCGGTGCGGTGCATCGCAAGGCGGAGGACCCCGACTCGTACTGGACGTACCGTCGTGGTCCGACAACGCGGCGAGGTGCCGTGCCGGGCGCCGTGACACGGTGAACCTTTCCGGCCACAGCACTAGGCGGCCCGGGCCGGGCTCAGGCGAATTCGGGTGTTGCGGCGCCGCCGAGGGCGTCGCGGCGCTCCGGCACGCGCAGGTCGATCATCCGGTGCCAGCCGCTGAAGCGCTCGTACGCGTACATCCCGCGGATCCCGGTGGCGAGCAGGGCCGCCTTCGGGGCGGGCCAGCGCAGCAGCCGGCCCATGTGGTCCATGACGGCGAGGCTGACGTCGCGGTAGACGGCGATCTCCGCGAGTGCGCTCTCGCGCAGGACCCGGTGGATGACCGGCCCGTGGCCCTCGCGGGCGAGGCGCAGCAACTCCTCGTGGCAGTAGGCGAGGTGGTTGTCCTCGTCGTGGCTGATCATGCGGATGGCCCGGCCGACCTCGGGGTGGTCGCCGAAGTACTTGACCAGCATGTCCATCTGATCGGCGGCGCGCTGTTCGGTGACCCGGCTGTGCGCCAGGTAGACGACGATGTCCTCCTCGGTCAGGGGCTCGTCGCGGCGGAGCTTCTCGTGCGCGAGGCCGATGCCGCGCCGCTCCAGCAGCATCGTGTAGTCGGTCTCGGGCGGGACCGGGACGGGCGGCAGGCCGCGCTTGCGCAGCAGGGCGTTGAAGATCCGGCCGTGTTTGTCCTCGTCGGCGCCGTGCCGGGTGATCTTGGGCGCGAGGTCGCGCATGCCGTCGGGGACCAGGGCCGCGATCCGGGCGTTCTCCCAGCCGCCCTGGGACTCCCCGCTGGCGGCGATGGAGCAGAACAGCTGGAAGGAGTCGTCGTTCTCGACGATCTCCTGGAACAGGCTGCGGGCAGAGAGCATGTTCCGAGTCAAACTCCGCCCGCCCGGGCGGGCAACCCGCGGGGCGCGCTACTCGTCCGAATGAACGATGCCCCGAGATGGCCCGCGGCGCGTAACCCGCGGGCCGCCCGGCGCGTTGTTGGCTGTGTCGGCCGTGGCGGGGAAGACCCCCCGAGCCCCCACCACGGCCGCAGGCTTCTCCTTCTCCACACCGCCCTCGCACGGTTTCGCCGGCTTGGGGCGGCCGCGCCGGACTCCGTCCGGCGGCGGTCAGGCCAGGCCGGCCAGCTCCATGGCCTCGACGCCGGCGCGCAGGGCGGCGGTCCGCTCCTCCAGGGTGAAGCCGGCCGGGGCGAGCGTCAGGGTGGTGACCCCGGCCTCGGCGTAGGCCCGCATCCCGTCGGCGATGCGCTCCACCGGGCCCAGCAGGGTGGTGGAGTCGATCAGCGAGTGCGGGACCGCGGCGGCCGCGCCCTGCTTGTCGCCGGCCAGGTACTTGTCCTGGATCTCGGCGGCTTCCTTCTCGTAGCCCATGCGCTGGGCGAGCTGGTTGTAGAAGTTCTGCTTGCGGCTGCCCATGCCGCCCACGTACAGGGCGGTGTACGGGCGGAACATGTCCGCGAGCCCGGCCACGTCCTCGCCGAGGGCGAGCGGCACGGTCGGGCAGACGTCGAAGCCGTCCATCGTCAGCCCGGCCTTCTCGCGGCCCGCCCGGATGTGCGTGAGGGCGGTCGCCTCCAGGTGCTCGGCGGCCGGGAAGATCAGCAGGGCGCCGTCGGCGATCTCGCCGGTCTGCTCAAGGTTCTTGGGCCCGATGGCGGCGATGTAGAGCGGGATGTGCTCGCGCTCGGGGTGCACGGTCAGCTTGAGCGGCTTGCCCGGCCCGCCGGGCAGCGGCAGGGTCCAGTGCTCGCCCTCGTAGGACAGCCGCTCGCGGGTCATCGCCTTGCGGACGATCTCCACGTACTCGCGGGTCCGCGCGAGCGGCTTGTCGAACTTGACGCCGTACCAGCCCTCGGAGACCTGGGGTCCGGAGACCCCGAGGCCGAGCCGGAAGCGGCCCTTGGTGAGGGAGTCGAGGGTGGCGGCCGTCATGGCCGTCATTGCGGGCTGGCGGGCCGGGATCTGCAGGATGGCGGAGCCCACGTCGATGCGCTCGGTCTGGGCGGCGACCCAGGCGAGCACGGTCGGGGCGTCGGATCCGTAGGCCTCCGCGGCCCAGCAGACGTCGTAGCCGAGGCGGTCGGCCTCCTGCGCGACGGCCAGGTTGTCGGCGTCCATGCCAGCGCCCCAGTAGCCGAGATTGATGCCGAGCCGCATGTGTGGTCCCCTTGCCTGTTTACCGATCAGTAACGTGGGTCTGCGGGGACTGTAGCGCGCCCGGGTGCCCCGCGTCAGCGCCGCAGTAGTCTCAGCCCTCATGGAGCAGAGGCATCTCGGCCGCACCGGACTGCGCGTCTCCCGGATCGGTCTCGGCACACTGACCTGGGGCCGGTCGGCGGACGGACCGGACGAGGCGGAAGCGGCCGCGCAGTTGAAGACGTTCTGGAACGCGGGCGGCACGCTCGTGGACACCGCCGACGTGTACGGGGGCGGGGAGGCGGAGTACCTCCTCGGGCAGTTGATCGGTTCCGTCGTCCCGCGGCGGGACCTGGTGATCGCGACGAAGGCCGGCGGCGTCGCGGACCCGGACCGCCGCTTCGACGCCTCGCGCGGCCACCTCCTCGCCGCCCTGGACGACTCCCTGGCCCGTCTGGACACGGATTACGTCGACCTCTGGCAGGTCCACGCCTTCGACCCCTGGACCCCGCTGGAGGAGACCCTCCAGGCGCTGGACATCGCGGTGAGCAGCGGCCGGGCGCGGTACGCGGGCGTGTCGAACTTCAGCGGCTGGCAGCTCGCGAAGGCGGCGACCTGGCAGCTCGCGGCGCCCGGGGTACGGACCCGGCTGGCGTCCACACAGATGGAGTACTCCCTGCTCCAGCGCGGGGTGGAACGGGAGGTGGTCCCGGCCGCGCTGGACCTGGGGGTCTCCCTCCTGCCCTCCTCCCCGCTGGGCCGGGGCGTCCTGACGGGCAAGTACCGGGCGGGCACCCCGGCGGACTCCCGGGGCGCCTCGGAGACCCTGGCCGCGTTCGTGGACCCGTACCTGGACGAGCCGGCGAGCCGGATCGTGGACGCGGTGGCGACGGCCGCCCACGGCCTGGCGGTCACCCCGCTCCAGGTGGCCCTGGCCTGGGTCCGGGACCGCCCCGGGGTGGCCGCGCCGATCGTCGGCGCGCGTACGTCGGCGCAGCTCGGGGCGGCCCTGTCGGTGGAGGCCCTTAGTCTTCCGGAGGAGATCCGCCAAGCGTTGGACGACGTCTCGGCGCCCGTCCACCGCTACCCCGATCAGGACTGGAGCACCTTGTGAGCGACACCGCCGCCGACGCCGCTGCCGCGGAGGACCCGGCGCCCGCCGCTGCCCCCGCCCCGGAAGACCTGGCGGCCCCCGCAGCCGTCACGGAGCACCCGGCCGACAGTGACCCTTCCGGCGAAGCCGGGCCCTCGGCGGCGGAGCCGGAGCCGGCCGTCCGGCCGGACGGATCCGGCGAGGCCGGGCCCGGACCCGCGCCCGAGGCCGAGCCCGAGGCCGCCGAGGGCGAAGCCCTGCTGGACGGCCCCGGCGAAGCCGCCGGGCCGGACGGGGGTCCGGGGGCGGAGCCCCGCCACGCGGCGGAGCCGCATATCGGCACTGCGGGAAGGGGCGGGGTGGGGGAAAGCCCCGCAGGGCCCACCACCGGCGACCCGGAAGCGGAAGCGGATGCGGAAGCGGGCTCAGACCCGGAAGCGGCCGGCGGGACCGGTGGGGACGCCGCCGCGGACGGGGCCGCCGAGGCCAAGCCCCAGCTCAGCGAAGCCGCGGCGGAACTGGCCGCGCAGAAGATCGAGCGGGAGCGCATCGCCCGCCGCAAGGCGGAGCGCGAAGCCCCCGTGGAGGCCGGCGCCAAGCTCAGCGGCACGGCCGCCGACCTGCTGGCCGCCGTACGGGCCGTGGAGGGCGGCGGCACGCCCCCGGCCCGGTTCGACGCGCCCCCGGCGCCCCGCCGGCCGGAGCCCGCTCCAGCGCCCGCCCCGGCGCGCACCCCCGCGCCCGCGCCCGCGCCGCAGGCGGACGCCCCCTCCCCCGACGCCGTCCAGGCGATCCGCGCCGTGCTGGCCAGGGGCGGAGCCCCCGAGGCCCTCGCCCCGCAGACCGCCGCCGCCCTCGGCGAGGACGCGGCCGAGCAGCTCGTCGAGTCCCCCTGGCGGCTGCTGGCCGTCGCCGGGGTCCGCCCGACCCAGGCCGACGGTTTCGCCCGCGCCCTGCTCGGCGCCGAGGCGACCGGCCCCGGCGACGAGCGGCGGGCCGCCGCCCTGGTGGGCTGGCTGCTGGCGCAGGCCGCGGCCAAGGGCCACACCGTGCTGGAGGCCCCCACCCTGGAGTCCGCACTCGCCCAGTACGGCGTGCCGGACCCCGCGGAGGCCCTGGAGGCGGCCGTCGGCGACGGTGCCGCGCTGGCCTTCGAGGAGCCGGTCGGGCCGCCCGTCGCGGAGTCCGCCGAGGGGGAAGAGCAGCTCGTACGGACCCTGGTGGGCCTGGAGGGCTCCGCCATGGCCGAGGAGAGCCTCGCCGAGGGTCTGGCCCGGCTCGCCAACACCTTCACGGACCCTGCCGACTGGGACAAGGCCGCCACCGGCCCCGGCGCCGAGCTGATCCGCGCCGCCGCCGGGCACGGGCTGCTCACCCACACCGGCGGCGAGGCCGCCCGCGCCGAACCCCGCGCACTGCTCGCCGCCGCCCGGGAGTTCGGCCTGCGGGCCTGCCTGGCCGCGCACGCCCCGGCCGAGGACGCCGTCACCGTGGCGGGCCTGCTGGCCGGCGCCGAGGGCCCGGGCCGGGACGCGGACGGGCAGTTCGCGCTGGACCTGCTCATCGTCCTGGACGCCCCGCAGTTGGACGTGGAGACGGCCGCCGCGCTGGTGGAGTCCGTCCCCGACGGGGCCCGCCTGGTGCTGTCCGGCGACCCCGCGGTGCTGGGCTCCGCCGGTCCCGGCCGGGTCTTCGCCGATGTGCTCGCCGCCCGTGCCTGCCCGCAGCTCGTCTCCCGGATCCCGGACCCGGGCCCGATCGGCGAGCTGGTCTCGGGAGTCGGGGCCGGGGAGCTGAACCAGGTCGACGCCCCCGGCAAGGAGGTCGTCATCGTCCCGGTCCGCGACGCCGGGGAGGCGGTGCACCGCACCGTCCAGCTGGTGGCCGAGTCGGTGCCCCGCGCCTTCGGGATCCCGGCGGACGCCGTCCAGGTGATCACCCCGGGCCACGGCGGCCCGGCGGGCACCCGCGCGCTCAACGCGGCCCTCAAAGAGCGGCTGAACCCGGGCCCCGGCCGGTTCGGCGGCTTCGACCCCGGTGACCGGGTGGTCCACGTGCCCGCCGCCGGGCGGGCGCTGTCGGCCCGGGTCGTGTCGGCCGACGCCCAGGGGCTGCACCTGGCCGGAGCCGCGGGCGCGCGGATCGTCGTACCGAAGGAGCGGGTGGAGTCGCAGGTGCGGCACGGCTGGGCCGTGACGGCGCACCAGGCCGTCGGCTCGCGCTGGCCCGCGGCCGTCGTCGTCCTGCCCGGGGACGCGGCCCAGGCCCTGTCGCGTGACTGGGTGTACACGGCGTTCGGGCGGGCCGAGCGGCACCTGTCGGTGGTGCACGGGGTGGACCAGGCGCTCCCGCACGCGGTCGCGGAGGTCCCGGCGAAGCCCCGTACGACCCGGCTGGCGGGTCTGCTGCGGGCGCTCGTGGCCTCGGCGTCGGCGCAGCCCCAGTAGCGGACGCGCCGCGGCCCCCGTCCCGGGTGGGACGGGGGCCGCGGTGCGTTTCCGTACGGGGCGTCGCGCGGGGCCGGTTCAGGCCGGGGTCAGACCCCGCTCGGCCGGCCGGCCGTCCTCGGCGTCCTCCTCGTCGTCACCCTCGTCGTCCTCGTCGAAGACCGAGCTGACGTCGAACCGGTGCATCACGTCCTGCGGATCGATGTGCGCGAAGGGCGTACCGAGCCACTCCCCCGGTTCCGCGACCTCCTCCGAAGCGGCGATCCACAGCGTGGAATCGCCCTCCTCCAGCCCGAAGTCCTTGGCCCGGGAGGCGATTTCATCCGGCTCGTACTCGCCGAAGAGAACGCCGAGCGCGTCGGCGGTGCCGCCGTCGTGGGCGAGTTCGGCCTCGCGGTCGTGCGCGACGACACGTTCGGCCTGGGCAATCAGGCGCGCGGGCTCGACGACGGCGTAGTCGCGGCGGATGAGCACGCTGAAGGCGGCGGGTTCGGCGGGCCCGGTGTACGGGAGGCCGTCCTCGGGCGTGGGAATCTCGAACGGGGTGACCTCGTCGTAGCGGTCGTAGAGGAGCTCGTCGTACTCCTCGGCGGCGGCGGCGAGTTCGTTGAACGCGGCGTAGACGTCCGGATCATCGTCCCCGATCCTGCTCTCGACCGCGGCGAGGTGACGGTCGAGCGCGGCCTTGACCGCCTCGGCGGCGGCGCGTACCTCGGCAACAGTGGGCAGAGCGGCATCAGACATAGTGCAGACGCTATCCGTAGCGGGGCTCTCGCGGCACAATAGATGCGATGCCGGAATACGAATTTGTCGACTTGTACGTGCCCCGTGGGGTTCCACGTCAGGAAACGACCCGCCTGCTGACCGAACACGCCGAGTACGGGCATTGGGAGCTCGACCGGCTGACCCTGCTTCGGGACGGCAGTCGCCGCGTGCGACTGCGCCGCCGGATCATCCGCCAGGTCCGCGCGACCTGGTGATGCGGGTCCCCGTGGCGGGACCCGCATCGTGAGGAACCGTCAGGCCGCGCCGCGCGCCCGGCGGTAGAGCACGGCGCCGGCCAGCAGCATGCCCGCGGCCAGGGGCACCCCGGCGGTGAGGACGTCACCGGAGCCCGTAGCGGCGAGTCCCCCGGCCGGGGTCGAAGCGGTACCGGTACCGGTCCCCTGGGCGGGGTGCGTCACGGGGGTCACCGATCCGGTGCCGGGTCCCGTACCGGTACCGGACCCGGGGCCGGTGGGAGTCCCGGGCTGCTGCCCGGTCCCCGGACCGCCGGGGGTGCCGTGGTCGTCGGGGCCGCCCGGGTTGCCGCCGTCGCCGGGACCACCGGGGTTGCCGCCGTCTTCAGGACCGCCCGGGTTCCCGTCGCCCCCGGGACCGCCGGGGTTGCCGTCATCGCCGGGACCACCCGGGTTCCCGTGGTCGCCGGGGTTCTCATAACCCCCGGGCCCGCCCGGGTCGTCGTGATCCCCGGGCCCGCCCGGGTGTTCCGGATGCCCCGGGCCGGTGTCCTCGTCGCACGGTTCGTGCGGGTTGCCCGGGTGTTCGGGGTGGTTCGGGTGCTGCGGGTGCTCGGCATGTTGCGGGTGTCCGGCGCGGCCCGGGAGGTTCGCGCAGCGGTTCCCGAAGGCCGGGTTCAGGGCCCCCACCACCGTCACGGTGTTCCCGCAGGCGTTCAGCGGTGCGTCCACGGGTGCCTCGAGGGCGTTCCCGGACAGCAGTCCCGGTGAGTGCGCGGCGCGGCCGGATGAGCCGGAGTCCGCGTGTGCGTAACCCCCTCCGAGCGCGAGCAGACCCCCCGCGGCCGCCATGGTGATCAAGGTCTTCTTGCCGGTGACCTGTACCTGTCGTCGCATCTGTACTTCGTCCCCTGGTGTGTGCGTCGTGCACGCGCACGCACGTGCACGCCCGGTCGGCGCACTGGCCGCACAGGCTCCCCCGCCCGGTACGCCGAAAGATCGTCATCGGGCCCGTAAAGCCCGGCAGCCCCGGAGCGCTGGAATGCGCTCCGGGGCCGAGAACTTCAGAAACGTCAGGCGTTGACGCAGGTGTTGCCGAAAGCCGGGTTCAGCAGGCCGATCACGGAGACCGTGTTACCGCAGACGTTCACGGGAACGTGAACCGGAACCTGGATGACGTTGCCGGACGCGACACCGGGGGAGCCGATGGCCGCACCCTGAGCACCCGCGTCGGCGACAGCCAGACCCGCACCCGCGAGAACCAGACCACCGGTGACAGCCGCAGCGGCGGCAACCTTCTTGAGCATTGTTCCTCCTAGTAGGCAAGCGCGGTCCCAGCCGCGGACCGCACCACCTGTAACGAGGAGGGATCACCGGGGCTACGAGCGTATGAGCGCATTCACTCTTCTCAGTGGATTCCGCACACCTTCCCGATTTCCGGGCGTTAGCTACGCCCTACTCCGTCGTCCACGCGACTCAGGACTCGTCGATGAACCGGTCGAGCACCCGTACGCCGAACTTCAGGCCCTCCACCGGCACCCGCTCGTCCACGCCGTGGAACATCCCGGCGAAGTCCAGCTCCGGCGGAAGCTGGAGCGGAGCGAAGCCGAAGCAGCGGATGCCGAGGTCGTCGAAGGACTTGGCGTCCGTACCGCCGGAGAGCATGTACGGGACCGCGCGCGCGATCGGGTCGTGCGCCTTCAGGGCGGTCTGCATGGCGTCCACGAGCTTGCCGTCGAAGTCCGTCTCCAGTGCCTTGTCCGCGTGGACGTCCTCCCGCTTCACGCGCGGGCCGAGGATCCGGTCGAGGTCGGCGAAGAACTCGTCCTCGTAGCCCGGCAGGAAGCGGCCGTCCACGTGGGCGGTGGCCTGGCCGGGGATGACGTTGACCTTGTAGCCGGCGCCGAGCATGGTCGGGGCGGCGGAGTTGCGCAGGGTCGCGCCGACCATCTTGGCGATGCCGCCGAGCTTGGCCAGCGTGGCGTCCATGTCGTCCGGGTCGAGCGGGGTGCCCAGCGCGTCCGAGAGCTCGTCCAGAAAGTGCCGGACGGTCTTGGTGACGCGTACGGGCCACGTGTGGCGGCCCAGGCGCCCCACGGCCTCGCAGAGCTCGGTGATGGCGTTGTCGTTGTTGGTCATGGACCCGTGGCCGGCGGTGCCCTCGACCGTGAGCCGCATCCAGTGCATGCCCTTCTGGGCGGTCTCCACCAAATACAGCCGCAGGTTCTCGTTGACGGTGAAGGAGAAGCCGCCGACCTCGCCGATCGCCTCCGTCACCCCCTCGAAGAGGCCGGGGTGCTTGTCGACCAGGTACCGGGCGCCGTAGGTACCGCCCGCCTCCTCGTCGGCGAGGAAGGCCAGCACGATGTCGCGCGGGGGCTTGCGGCCGCTGCGCATGCGGTCGCGCACGACGGCCAGCGTCATCGCGTCCATGTCCTTCATGTCGACCGCGCCGCGGCCCCACACGCAGCCGTCGGCGATCTCGCCGGCGAAGGGGTCGTAGGTCCAGTCGGCGGCGTTGGCCGGGACCACGTCGGTGTGCCCGTGGATCAGCAGCGCCGGCCGCGAGGGGTCCTCGCCCTCGATCCGCGCCACGGTCGAGGCGCGCCCCTTGTGCGATTCGAAGATCTGCGGCTCCAGCCCGACCTCGGCGAGCTGCTCGGCGACCCACTCGGCCGCCTTGCGCTCGCCGGGCCCGGAGTGGTCCCCGTAGTTGCTGGTGTCGATCCGGATGAGGTCCCGGCAGAGGTCGACGACCTCGTCCTCGCCGGAGACGGTCCTGCCCGCGCCCGATTCGCTCACGCTGCTTCCTCCCACTGATCAGTACCGAACTGACTCCATCCTCGCGCCCCGGGCCGCTTCCCCCAAGGGCGATCCCCGGCCGCCGGGGGGTGTGATCGAGGACCCCGGAATGTTTGGTAATGTTTTCCACGTCAGAACGGCCCGCGAGGGACGCGAGACAGACACCTTGTCCGGGTGGCGGAATGGCAGACGCGCTAGCTTGAGGTGCTAGTGCCCTTTATCGGGCGTGGGGGTTCAAGTCCCCCCTCGGACACCAAGCGAAAACCCCACTTCACGTGGGGTTTTCTGCGTTTGGGGAACATCGCGCGGCGAACCGTGCAGGGCGGGTTCGGGATATTCTGGGCCGGTGAACGAGAACCTTCCCGCGTGTCCGAAATGCTCCTGTGAGTACACCTACGAGATGAACGCGCTCGTGGTGTGCCCCGAGTGCGGTCACGAGTGGGTGCCCGCCGAGAGCGACGCCGAGACCGGCGGGGACGCCGGCGAGCAGGTCGTGAAGGATGCCGTCGGGAACGTGCTGAACGACGGCGACACCGTGACCGTCGTCAAGGCGCTCAAGGTCAAGGGCAGCCCCTCGGGGATCAAGGCCGGCACCAAGGTGCGCAACATCCGGCTCATCGACGGGGTCGACGGGCACGACATCGACTGCAAGATCGACGGCTTCGGGGCCATGCAGCTGAAGTCCAGCGTGGTCAAGAAGGCCTGAGCGCCTGAGCGCCGCTTTCACGCACGAAGGACGTACGACGAAGGGGCCCCGCTGCGGCGGGGCCCCTTCGTCGTACGTCCGGTACGGGTCAGCCGCGCGGGGCCGGGACCGCGGCCTCGGCCGACTCCGACTCCGCCGCCTGGTCGAGGCGGAAGGCCTCGTTGCCCAGGCCGATGCGGGCGTGCACCGCGGGACGGGCGGAGCGCAGGAAGAGCCCGTACGCCAGGCCCGCGACCGCGGCGGCGGCGATGATGCCGGGCAGGGCCCAGCTCAGCGCGGAGCCCTCCTCGGCGCCGACCAGGACACCGAAGTCCTTGACGGTGTACACGGCGATGGCGAGCAGTGCGAGGCCGGCGACGCCCGCCGCGCCGAGCCGCCAGAGCTGGGCGCCGGCGGTGCCGCGGCGGACGAAGAAGGCGATGACCGCGAAGGAGGCGGTGGCCATGAGGAGGGTCACGCCGAGGGCGCCGACGCTGCCCATCCAGGTGAACAGGTGCAGGACGGGCACAGTGGGGTCGCCCGTCGGCGTGTCGTCGGTGAGGGCGAAGGCCAGGACGACCAGGACGGAGATCACGGTCTGCAGGAGCGAGCCGGTGGCGGGGGCTCCGGTGCCCGCGTTGGTGCGGCCGAAGGCGGCGGGGAGCAGGCCTTCGCGGCCCATGGCGAAGGCGTAGCGGGAGACGACGTTGTGGAAGCTGAGCATCGCCGCGAACATGCCGGTCACGAACAGGATGTGCAGGACGTCGGTGAAGGTGGCGCCCAGGCGGCTCTCGGTGAGCTGGAAGAGCAGGCCGGGGCCGGCCTCGGTGGAGGCCTTGACCACCTCGCCGGGGCCGGTGGCGACGCTGATGGCCCAGGCGCTGAGGGCGAAGAAGAGGGCGACGAACCCGACGGCGAGGAACATCACCCGGGAGACGACGATGTGCGGCTTGCTGGTCTCCTCGGCGTACACCGGGGACTGCTCGAAGCCGACGAAGGCGGCGATGCAGAAGCACAGGGCGGTGCCGAGGCCCGCGCCCGTGAGGGTCTCGGGGTTGAAGGCGTGCAGCGAGAGGCCCTCGGGGCCGGGCTTGCCGAGGGCGGCGACGTCGAAGACGACGACGAGGAGCACCTCGATGAGCAGGAGGACGCCGAGGACCTTGGCGTTGAGGTCGATCTTGAGCCAGCCGAGCGCACCGGTGAGGGCGACGGCGGCCAGGGCCGGTATCCACCAGGCGAGTTCGGTGTCGAGGTAGGTGGCGAACAGGCCTGAGATCTCGAAGCCGAGGATGCCGTAGACGCCGACCTGCATGGCGCTGTAGGCGACGAGGGCGACGAGCGAGGCGCCGGCGCCGGCAGTGGGGCCGAGTCCGCGTGCGATGTAGGCGTAGAAGGCTCCGGCGTTGTGGACGTGCCGGCTCATCTCGGCGTAGCCGATGCTGAAGAGGGCGAGGACGGCGCCGAGGATCACGAACAGCAGGGGCTGTCCGACGATGCCCATGACCCCGTAAGTGGTGGGCATGACACCCGCGACGACCATCAGGGGCGCGCTCGCGGCGAGCACGGAGAGCAGCAGGCCGGCGGTGCCGAGGCGGTCGGCGCGCAGGGCGCGGTCCTGGCCCTTGTACGTACGGATCTCGGCCTGGCCGGCCGGGTCGGTGAGCGTGGTGGATCTGCCCGTCGGCATGGCGGGGGTGTCCTTTCGGGGCGGGGACTGAGCGGTACGTGCTGGGTGGTAGGTGCTGGGTGGTAGGTGCTGGGCGGTACGTGCTGGGCGGTACGTGCTGGGCGGTACGTGCTGGGTGGTAGGTGCTGGGCGGGTCCGGCTGGGCGTTGCCGGCTGAGCGGTACGTGCGGGGCGGGTCCGGCTGGGCCGGGGTCAGGCGGTGCCGAGTGCGGCGCGGCGTGCGGCGAGGAAGGCCTTGTGCGGGTCGAGGTCGGGGTAGGACCACGGGGCCCGGGTGGCGTGGCTGCCGATGCGCTGGAAGAGGGCGGCCGCCTCGGCGGGGCGGCCCTCGCAGAGCTTGGCGTGGGCGAGGAAGTTGAGGTCCACCCGGTTGCGGGGGTGGTCCTCGCGCTCCCACTCCAGCCACCAGTCGAAGGCGGAGCGCAGCACCTGGCGGGCGCGGCGGCCGGACCAGTGCTCGGCTCCGGCGTCCGGGCCGTGGCCCTGCGCGGCGGCGAGGACGCGGTAGCGCTCGGCGTGGGCGATGACGGGGAGGACGGCGAGCGGGGAGTCGGCCGGGGACTCCTCGGCGGCCCAGGCGGCGAAGTCATACACCTCGTGGAGGGGGTCGCGGCCGGCGGCGGGGGCCCGCTCGGCCAGTCGGGACACCATCAGGTGGTGGGCGTGGTGGTGTTCGCGGTGGCGGGCCCGGACCTGGTCGAAGTGGCGGCTGAACTCCTCCTCGGTGCCGAAGGCGCGGGTGAGGAGCAGCAGGCCGAGCCAGGGGGTGGGGTCGGCCGGGAGCAGGGCCGCGGCGCGGCGGCAGGCCTCCTCGGCGGCCTCGGGGGTGCCCTTGCGGCGCAGGGCGCCGAAGACGGCCGCGCAGGCGAGGAGGGTGACGGCGTCGGCGCTCTCCGGTTCGGCGAGGAGCCACTCGCGGGCCCAGGCGGTGGCGGCCGGGGTTTCGGCGAGGACGACGAAGCGGTGCCCGCGGCGGTCCCAGTCGTCGCCGGTGGCGACGAGGAGGGTGCGGGCCTTGGCCCACCGGCCCTGGGTGAACTGGGCGCGGACGTCGACGAGTTCCGTGTCACAGAGGGCGGGGTCGAAGAGCTGGGCGTCCCGCTTGCGGGTGCGGCCGAGGGGCGGCGGAGGGGGCGACATCCGCGGGATTCCCTCCAGGACGCGGGCGGTTGGACGGTGTGGCCGGAAGATCACGCACAGCAAAGCGGTACGCACAGCTCCGCGTCAAGGTCCAGTCCACCGCGTGGCTCGTTTCAACTGGTGTTCCGGGCCGTTGAGTTGATGCGGTTGTTCCGGTTCGTGGCAGGTTGTCGGCAGGGCGCGCCGCTGTTCGGGCCGGATCGCGCGGAGGACCGTAGGGTGGGATCCATGACGGCCTACGAAGATCTTCCGCCCATCGAGTTCGCTTCCCCCGGGCCGCTGCGCGACCTGCTGGTGGCGGCGGTTCTGAGCGGGGCCAAGACCACGACCACGGGAGTCCTCGCCGACTACGAGGCGGCGGGGGACCCGCTGCCGGTGGCGGGCGAGATGATGGTGATCGTGGACTCCGCCGAGCGTCCGGTGGGTGTCCTGGAGGTGACGGACGTACGGGTCCTGCGCCTGGCGGACGTGGGGCTCCAGCACGCGCTGGACGAGGGCGAGGGGTTCACGTCAGTGGCCGAATGGCGCTCCGGCCACGAGGAGTTCTGGCACGGCCCGCAGATGCGGGAGGCCATCGGCGACCCGCACTTCACGGTCGACGACGACACCCCGGTCGTGGCGGAGCGGTTCCGCCTGGTGACCCGCCTGCCCCTGCCTTAGGCGTGCCCTTCGGGTCGGGCCGGGATCAGGAGACGGCCTCGGCCGCCGCGCGGCCGGCCGCGCGGCCCGAGAAGATGCAGCCGCCGAGGAAGGTGCCCTCCAGGGCCCGGTAGCCGTGGACGCCGCCACCGCCGAAGCCGGCCGCCTCGCCCGCCGCGTAGAGGCCCGGGAGGGGTTCTCCCGTGGCGGTCAGGACGCGGGAGGAGAGGTCGGTCTCCAGGCCGCCCAGGGACTTGCGGGTCAGGATCGAGAGCCGGACGGCGATCAGCGGGCCCGCCGCGGGGTCCAGGATCCGGTGCGGGGCGGCGGTGCGGATCAGCTTGTCGCCGAGGTACTTGCGGGCACTGTGGATCGCGGTGACCTGGAGGTCCTTGGTGAAGGGGTTGGCGATCTCGCGGTCGCGGGCGACGATTTCGCGGCGGACCGTCTCCTCGTCGAGGAGTCCGTCCTTGGTGATCGCGTTCATGCCGCGGACCAGCGCGGAGAGGTCCTTCTCGACGACGAAGTCGGCGCCGTTGTCCATGAAGGCCTTCACCGGTCCGGGGACGGCCTGGCGCGCGCGGTCGATGACCCCGCGGACCGACTTGCCGGTCAGGTCCGGGTTCTGCTCGGAGCCGGAGAGCCCGAACTCCTTGCCGATGATGCGCTGGTTGAGGACGAACCAGGTGTGGTCGTGGCCGGTCTTCATGATGTGGTCGAGCGTGCCGAGGGTGTCGAAGCCCGGGAAGAGGGGTACGGGCAGCCGCTTGCCGGTGGCGTCCAGCCAGAGCGAGGACGGGCCGGGCAGGATGCGGATGCCGTGCCTGGCCCAGATCGGGTTCCAGTTCTCGATGCCCTCGGTGTAGTGCCACATCCGGTCCTTGTTGATGTGGCTGGCGCCCGCGCCCTCCGCGATGCCCAGCATCAGGCCGTCCACGTGGGCCGGGACCCCGGAGAGCAGCCGTGCGGGCGGGGTGCCGAGGCGGGTCGGCCACTGGGCCCGTACGAGGTCGTGGTTGCCGCCGATGCCGCCGCTGGTCACGATCACGGCCTGGGCGCGCAGGGAGAAACCGCCGGTGGCCTCGCGGCCGCTCGCGGTGCCGCGCACGGCGTCGGAGGGGGCCAGGACCTCGCCGGTCACGGTGTCGAGGGTGCCGGCCGTACGGGAGAGCCCGGTGACCCGGTGGCGGAACTTCAGCTGGACCAGCCCGCGGGCCACCCCGGCCCGTACCCGGCGCTCGAAGGGCTCCACGAGGCCGGGGCCGGTGCCCCAGGTGATGTGGAAGCGGGGGACGGAGTTGCCGTGGCCGTTCGCGTCGTAGCCGCCGCGCTCCGCCCAGCCGACGACGGGGAAGAAGCGGACGCCCTGGGCGTGCAGCCAGGGGCGCTTCTCGCCGGCCGCGAAGTCCACGTAGGCCTCGGCCCAGCGGCGCGGCCAGGCGTCCTCCTCGCGGTCGAAGCCGGCGGTGCCGGACCAGTCCTGGAGGGCCAGCTCGCGGGTGTCCTTGATCCGCATGCGGCGCTGCTCGGGCGAGTCGACGAAGAACAGGCCGCCGAAGGACCAGTGGGCCTGGCCCCCGAGGGACTGTTCGGGCTCCTGGTCGAGCAGGATGACCTTGCGGCCGGCGTCGACGAGCTCGGCGGTGGCCACGAGGCCCGCGAGCCCGGCCCCGATCACGATCACGTCTGCGTCGTACGTCATTGCGAACCCGTCCTCCGTCGGTGGTGGGGCGATCCTTTGCTACGGAGCGGTAACCAGTCAACAGGAGCGGAGAGATCACGGCATGAGCGCGGCCGACGAGGTACTGGACGTGGTGGACCGGGAGGACCGGGTGACGGGGCGCGCCCCGCGGGGCGAGGTGTACGCGGCCGGGCTGATCCACCGCTGCGTGTTCGTGCTGGCCCGGGACGGGCAGGGGCGGATCTTCACGCACCGGCGGACGGATTCGAAGCTGGTCTTCCCCTCGAACTACGACATGTTCGTGGGCGGGGTGGTCGGCGCGGGCGAGAGCTACGCGGAGGCGGCCCTGCGGGAGGCGGAGGAGGAGCTGGGGGTGACCGGGCTGGAGCAGCCCGAGCCGCTGTTCAAGTTCCTGCACGAGGGCCCGGGCGGGGCCTGGTGGAGCTACGTGCACGAGGTCCGCTGCGAGCTGCCGGTCGTGCCGCAGGCCTCGGAGGTGGCCTGGCACGCGTGGCTCCCCGAGGAGGAAGTGGCGCGGCGGGTCTCGGACGGCTCCTGGCCGTGGGTGCCGGACGGGCTGGAGGCGTACCGCAGGCTGCTGGAGTTCCGCTCCGGGCGCCGGTAGATCCGCTCCGGGCGCCGGTAGGACGGGACGCCAGTAGATTGGGCGGGTGATCGACTTCGTCAAGGACGTGCGGCTGTGGTTCGCGCCGGCTCGGGTGAGGGACGAGGGCGAGACCCCCGACTACCGCTTCTCGCTGGCCAACGAGCGGACCTTCCTGGCCTGGATCAGGACCGCCCTGGCCCTGATCGGCGGCGGTTTCGCCGTGGACCAGTTCCTGCCCGACCTGCGGTGGGCGGTGCGCGTGGGGATGGCCATCGCGCTGCTCGCGGTCGGCGCGGCCTGCGCGCTGCGCGCGGTGAACCACTGGGTGCGGTGCGAGCTGGCCATGCGGCGCGGCGGGGACCTGCCGATGTCCCGGTTCCCGGTGGTGCTGAGCCTGGGGGTGGGGCTGGTCGCGGTGGCGATGGTGGTGGTCGTACTGCTGGGCTGGACGAAGGGGCGGTGAGCGCCCCGGCCGACGCCGCCGACCGCGAGGGCCCCGGCGGCCGCGACGCGGGCCTGCAGCCCGAGCGGACCCGGCTCGCGTGGCGGCGTACGACGCTGTCGTGCGCGGTGGTGGCGGTACTGGCGCTGCGCCAGGCGCTGAACGCGGCGGGCGGCTCCCTGGTGGCGGTCGCCGGGGTCGCGGTGATCGCGCTGCTCTGGCTGGCGTTCATGTGGGTGGCGCACCGGCGGGTGCGGGAGCTGGCGGCGGCGCGGCCGGCCGGGCTCACGGCGGGTGCGGCGCTGGCCGCGACGGCGTGCACGGTGGGCCTGGCGGTGTTCGCGATGGCGCTCATCGTGTGAGCCGACGAACCGATGGTCCGCGTTGTGACGCCACCCGGGCGCGCAGCGGACACAAGGGGCGATCCGGGTCGTTCCGCACTAGCGTCGGCTTCATGACGACTCTGCACCAGGAACACCCCGCCCAGGAGCACGCCCACGCCCACGGTCCCGACTGCGGCCACCGGGTGGTCGAGCACGGCGACCACGTCGACTACGCGCACGACGGCCATCTGCACCGCGAGCACTCCGGGCACTGGGACGAATGCGAGCCCGCGGGGCACGCCCCGCACACCGCCCACGAGCACGCCCACGGCACGGACTGCGGTCACGACTCGGTCCGGCACGGGGACCACGTCGACTACCTGCACGACGGGCACCGGCACGCGGAGCACGACGGACACTACGACGACCACTGACAGGCGCTGACGGGCGCCGACGGGCGCTGACGGAGTTCCCCCTCCCCCGGGACGCCGCGACTGGCAGGATGCCGAAGGCCCGTCACGTCGAACCGGGGAGAGCGCGGATGCCCGCCGAAGAGCCGTACCTCGTCCAGCCCGCGCCCGGGGTGTACGCCTACGTGCAGCCGGACGGCGGCTGGTGCCTCAACAACGCCGGCTTCGTGACCGGCGGCGGCCGCACTCTGCTCGTCGACACGGCGGCCACCGAGCGGCGGGCGCTGGCCCTGCGCGCGGCGGTCCTGGCCGCCGGGGCTCCGCTCCCCCGCACGGTGGTCAACACCCACCACCACGGCGACCACACCTACGGCAACGGCGTGTTCGCCCCGGAGGCGCTGGTCCTGGGGCACGAGAACGCGCGTTCCGAGCAGCTCGCCGCCGGGCGCCAGCTGGAGCGGATCTGGCCGGAGACCGACTTCGGCTCGCCGGCCATCACCGCGCCCGATCTGACGTACGGCGACCGGATGACGCTGCACGTCGGGGAGACCGAGGTGCGGGTCCTCCACCCGGGCGTCGCGCACACCACGGGCGATTCCGTCGTGTGGCTGCCCGAGCAGCGGATCGTGTTCACCGGCGACCTGGTCTTCGCGGAGGGCACGCCGTTCCTGGCGATGGGTTCGCTGGCCGGTTCGCTGCGGGCGCTGGAGCTGCTGCGCTCGCTCGGTGCGGAGACGGTTGTACCGGGACACGGGCCGCTGACGGATCCCGGTGCGTACGAGGCCACCGAGGGGTATCTGCGGTACGTGGCCGAGCTGGCCCGGGAGGGCCGTGCGAAGGGGCTGACCCCGCTGGAGACGGCCCGGCAGGCCGATCTCGGGGAGTTCGCCGCCTGGCGGGAGAGCGAGCGGCTCGTGGCCAACCTGCACCGGGCCTACGCGGAACTGGCCGGGGAGCCCGAGGGGGTCCCGCTGGACATCCTCGCGGTGCTGCGGGACATGACGGTGATGAACGGCGGGACGCCGATCCTCTGCCACGCCTGACCTGGCGGGCGGGCGGGGCGGGAGGTTGAGGTCCCTTCGGCTCACACACTGGACGACATACCGACTGGTCGGCATCATGGGTCTCGATCGTTCCGTCGTCAACTCCGTACGGAGGCGCGCACCATGACCTCAGCCCCGGGCCCGGCTCCATCCCCGGATCCCTCCGCGGCCCCCTCCGCGGCCCCCTCCGGCCCGCGAGGCCTCGATCTGGAGCGGCTGCGCGCCCATCTCGACCAGGTCCGGCCGGGCCTCGCGGCCGGGCCGCTGACCGGCCGGCTGATCGAAGGCGGCCGCTCGAACCTCACGTACGAGGTGGGCGACGGGAGCTCCCGGTGGGTGGTGCGCCGGCCGCCGCTGGGGCACGTACTGGCCACCGCGCACGACATGCGGCGCGAGCACCGGGTCATCCGGGCGCTGCACGGCACCGCGGTGCCGGTGCCCGAGCCGCTGCTGCTGTGCGAGGACGAGGCCGTGCTCGGAGCGCCGTTCTACGTGATGGAGTATGTGGACGGGGTGCCGTTCCGGACGGCCGGCGAGCTCGCCGCCCTCGGCCCCGAGCGGACCCGGCGGGCGGTGCTGGGCCTGGTGGACACCCTGGTCGACCTGCACGCGGTGGACCCGGAGGCGGTGGGCCTGGGCGACTTCGGGCGGCCCGAGGGTTTCCTGGACCGGCAGCTGCGCCGCTGGGGCAAGCAGCTCGCGGCCTCCCGGGGGCGGGAGCTCGCCGGGATCGACGAACTGCACGGCTCCCTCGGGCGCGCCCTGCCCGACTCCCCCGCGCCCACGGTGGTGCACGGGGACTTCCGGCTGGACAACGTGCTCATCGGCGACCCCGGCGATGGCACGGACCGGATCCGGGCGGTGCTGGACTGGGAGATGTCCACGCTCGGCGATCCGCTGACGGACCTCGGGCTGCTGGTGATGTACAGCTCCGACCTGGGGCTGACCGACTCCCCGGTCAGCACGACCAGCGGGGCGCCCGGCCATCCGGCGCCCGCCGAGCTGATCGAGCGGTACGCGGCCCGCTCGGGCCGGGACGCCTCGCAGGTCGCCTGGTACACGGCCTTCGCCTGGTTCAAGCTCGCGGTGATCCTCGAGGGCATCCACTACCGCTTCACGCTCGGGCAGACCGTCGGCTCGGGCTTCGACCGGATCGGCGAGCTGGTTCCGGTCTTCATCGAGCACGGTCTGACCACCCTCCAGGAAGGCTGAGGAACCCCCGATGGACTTCGCATTCGACGCCCGCACCGAGGAACTCCGCGGACGGCTCCTCGCGTTCATGGAGGAGTACGTCTACCCGGCGGAACCCGTCGCCGCCGAGCAGCGCGCGCGGCTGGCCTCGCCGTGGGACACCCCGGCCGTGTTCGGTGAACTGAAGGCCGAGGCGCGCCGTCAGGGACTGTGGAACCTCTTCTTTGTAAACGAGCACAGCCTGCCGAACGCGGAGTTCGGCGCCGGGCTGACCAACCTCCAGTACGCCCCGCTCGCCGAGATCACCGGTCGCAGCCCGCACCTGGCGCCGACGGCGACGAACTGCGCGGCTCCGGACACCGGGAACATGGAGCTGCTCGCGCAGTTCGGGAACGAGGAGCAGAAGAAGCAGTGGCTGGGGCCGCTGCTGGCCGGGGAGATCCGGTCCGCGTTCGCGATGACCGAGCCGGAGGTGGCCTCCTCGGACGCCACTAACATCGAGACCCGGATCGAGCGTTCCGCGAGCGGCGACGAGTACGTGATCACGGGCCGCAAGTGGTTCATCTCCGGGGCCATGAACCCGGACTGCAAGGTCTTCATCGTCATGGGGAAGACCGACCCCGGGGGCGCCGAACCGCGCCGCCAGCAGTCCATGATCCTGGTGCCCCGGGACACTCCGGGGGTCGAGATCCGGCGCGCGATGACGGTGTACGGGTACGAGGACCACGACCACGGCGGCCACGCGGAGGTCGTCTTCGACGGGGCCCGGGTCCCGGCGGGGAACCTGATCGGCGAGGAGGGCGGCGGCTTCGCCATCGCCCAGGCCCGCCTCGGGCCGGGGCGGATCCACCACTGCATGCGGCTCATCGGCATGGCGGAGCGGGCCATCGAGCTGATGTGCCGGCGCGCGGTGGGCCGTACCGCCTTCGGCAAGGAGCTGGCCGCGCAGGGCGTCGTACAGAACTGGATCGCGGACGCCCGGGTCACCGTGGAGCAGCTGCGGCTGCTGGTGCTGAAGACGGCCTGGCTGATGGACACCGTCGGCAACCGGGGCGCGCACAACGAGATCCAGGCCATCAAGATCGCGACCCCGCGGGCGGTGGTGCGGATCCTGGACGACGCGGTGCAGCTGCACGGTGCGGGCGGGGTGAGCCAGGACTTCCCGCTGGCCGAGCTGTGGGCGGCGGCGCGGACGCTGCGGCTGGCGGACGGGCCGGACGAGGTGCACCAGCGCTCGCTCGCGCACCGGGAGCTGAAGCGGTACCGGTAGCCGAAGCGGTACCGGTACCGGTACCTGAAGCGGTACCGGTGGCGTCCGGCGGGCGTGGCGGGGGACTTCGGTCCCGCGGGAGCGGACCTTTAATGGTCCAGACCACTCGGGAAGTCCGATATATTCGGTATTTCCCCCAGTGAAAGTGCCCTCCGCCATGCCCAGCTCCACCCTGGCCCCCGCCGCCGCGCCGCACGCCACGGCCTCCCCCGTCACCGCGTCCGCGGCTCCGGCGGCAAAGGTCGCCAACCCCGGCCCGCTCGGCCTGGCGGCGTTCGCCCTCACGACCTTCGTGCTCAGCCTCTTCAACTCGGGGCTGATCTCGAACGCCGCGCTCAGCGCCGTCGTCCTGCCGCTGGCGCTGTTCTACGGCGGCCTCGCGCAGTTCGTCGCGGGCATCATGGAGTTCCGCCGCGGCAACACCTTCGGGACCACGGCGTTCGTCTCGTATGGCGCGTTCTGGATGTCCTTCGCCGGCTACGTGAAGTTCGTCGTCCCGACGCTGCCGGCGGACCAGGCGCACGTGGCGACCGGCTGGTTCCTCGTGGCCTGGTTCATCTTCACCGCGTACATGTCGATCGCCGCCATGAAGCTGGACGTCGCGCACCGCGTGCTGTTCGTCTCGCTGGCGCTGACCTTCCTGTTCCTCGCCCTCGGCGACCTGGCGCAGAGCACGGCGCTGGGCCACACCGGCGGCTTCCTCGGCCTCTTCACCGCGGGCGTCGCCTGGTACATCTCCTTCGCCGTCGTCGCCAAGGAGACCTGGGGCCGCGAGGTGGCGCCGCTCGGCTAGTGCTGTGGCCGGAAAGGTTTGCCGGGTCGCGGTGTCCGGTGCGGTGCATCGCAAGGCGGAGGACCGCGACTCGTACTGGACGTACTGTCGTGGACCGACAACGCGGCGAGGTGCCGTGCCGGGCGCCGTGACACGGTGAACCTTTCCGGTCACAGCACTAGGAGGTCTCCGCGGCCATCGGCGCGGCGGCGGCGGTGCCGGTACCGGGGTGGCCCGCCGCCGCCTCGATGACCTCGTCCAGCACCTCGCGGGACCGGAGCAGATCGGCGATCAGCCGGTCGATCCGGTCCCGTTCCGTTGTCAGCTCGGCGACGAGCGCGGGCGTGGCCCGTACGTTCGGCCCACCGTCCGCATCGCGCATGCAGGGCAGGATCTGCCCGATCTTCGCGCTGTGCAGCCCGGCCGCGTAGAGCTCCTGGATCCGGATGACCCGGTCCACGGCCCGCTCCGTGTAGTCGCGGTGGCCGCCCGGCGTCCGGTCGGAGACCAGCAGTCCCTGGGTCTCGTAGTACCTCAGCGAACGCTCGCTGACCCCGGTGCGCGCCGCCAACTCACCGATCCGCATGTGCACTCCGTCCCGAGTCCCGACTTGAACCTGACATCAGCGTCAGGTTTTACGGTACCGGCATGACGCAGACACAGCAGGTCCCCGCCACATCCCGTCTCTTCGAATCCGCCCGCCTCGGCGGCCTGGAGCTCCCCAGCCGCCTGGTCATGGCGCCGCTGACCCGCAACCGGGCAGGGGCCGACGGGGTCCCCGGGGCCCTCATGGCCGCCTACTACGCCCAGCGCGCCTCGGCCGGTCTGATCATCGCCGAGGGCACCACCCCGAGCGCCGTCGGGCAGACCTACCCGAACATCCCCGGCATCCACAGCGCGGCCCAGATCGCCGGCTGGCGCCGCGTCACCGACGCCGTGCACGCCGCCGGCGGGCGGATGTTCCTCCAGCTGCAGCACGGCGGCCGGGTCGGGCACCCCGACACCAGCGGGCACGTCCCGCTCGCCCCCTCGGCGGTGCGGTTCCCGGAACCGCTGCAGACCCCCGGCGGGCTCCAGGACGCCGTCGACCCGCGGGAGATGACGCCCGAGGACATCGAGGCGACCATCGCGGACTTCGCGACCGCCGCCCGCAATGCCGTCGAGGCGGGCTTTGCCGGGGTGGAGGTGCATTCCGCCAACGGGCACCTGCTCCACCAGTTCCTGGCGCGGAACACCAACCTGCGCACCGACGGGTGGGGCGGGTCGGTGGCGGGCCGGATCCGGTTCACCACCGAGGTGGTGCGGGCCGTGGCCGAGGCGATCGGCCCCGAGCGGGTCGGCGTACGGATCTCCCCCGGGGTGAACGTCAACGGCGTCGAGGAGGGCGACACCGAGGAGATCTACCCGGCGCTGGTCGAGGCCCTGGCGGAGGTCGGGCCCGTCTACCTGCACCTGGTCCACGCCGACCCGGACCAGCCCCTCTTCCGGAAGATCCGCGCGGCCTGGCCCGGCGCCCTGATCGCCAACCCCCGGCTGTCCCACGAGGAGGTCGCCTCCGACGGCGGCGGGCCGCGGGCCGCGGCGCTCCTGGCCGGCGGCGCCGACCTGGTCGCGCTCGGGCGGGGGTTCCTCGCCAACCCCGACTTCGTGGAGCGGCTGCGCACCGGCGCCCCGCTCAACGAGCTCCGGCCGGAGTTCCTGATGTACGTGTCCGGGCCGGAGGGCTACACCGACTACCCCGTGCTCGCTACGGACGCAGGGCCCGTAGCAGCAGGTCCGCGAGGTGGTCGGCTACCTGCTGCGGCGTGAGCGGGCCGTCCTCGCGGTACCAGGTCGACAGGTGGTGGACGGAGCCGAAGTGGTAGTCCACCACCAGGTCGGCCGGGGTGGCGTCGGAGAAGACCCCGGCGGCCTGCCCCTCCTCGACCAGCGCGCGGAAGCGCTCGTGGTAGCGCCGGCGCTCCGCCCGGACCTGCTTGAACTTCTCCGGGCTGAGCTGGTGCATGGAGCGGAAGAAGATCGCCGCGTCGTCCAGGTTCTCGATCGTGGTGACCACCACGTCGGCAGCCGCGGCGCGCAGCCGCTCCTCCACCGGCGCGTCGGAATCGGCCACCGCGTCGAGCCGCTGCTGCTGGAGCCGCAGCATGCGCGCGTACACCTCGTGCAGCAGATCGTCCTTGGATCCGAAGTAGTGGTAGAGCGCGCCCTTGGTGACCCCGGCCGCCTCGACGATCTCCTGGACCGAGGTCCGGTCGTAGCCGCGCTCGGCGAACAGCCTGGTCGCGACGGCGAGCAGCCGGCGCGGTACCGGCGCCTCGTGCGCCCCGACGGTCTCCGTCGTGGTCTTGGCGGCCATGGCTGTCGCCTCCCTTTCGTGGTCCTGGCGTGTGCGGCCCGTGCGGACGCGGTGCGGCCGTTTTCAGCCGTGGTCGCGTTCGCGCAGTTCCCGTCGCAGGATCTTGCCACTCGTCGTCTTCGGAAGGACAGGCAGGATCTCCACCCGGCGCGGGTATTTGTACGCGGCGAGGCGCTCGGCGCAGTACGCGGACAGTTCCGCCGGGTCGGCATCGGCACCGGGGCGCAGGCTGACGTAGGCCTTCACGCTCTCCCCGCGGTAGGGGTCCGGGATGCCGACGACGGCCGCCTCGCGGACGGCGGGGTGGGTGTAGAGCACGTCCTCCACCTCGCGCGGCCAGACCTTGAAGCCGGAGGCGTTGATCATGTCCTTCTTGCGGTCGACCACGTAGAGCCAGCCCTCGGGGTCCATGAACCCGACGTCTCCGGTGCGCAGTTCGCCGCCGGGGAAGGCCTTGGCGGTGTCGGCGGGCAGACCCCAGTAGCCGGGGACCACCTGGGGGCCGCGTACGGCGATCTCCCCGGTCTCGCCGAAGGGGACCTCGGCGCCGCTCTCGTCGAGGATCCGTACGAGGGTGTCGGCGCCGGGCACGCCCACGGAGAGGGTGCCCGAGGCCGGGTCGACGGGGGCTTCGCGGTGCACGGGCACGGAGGCGCAGGGGGCGGTGCACTCGGTGAGGCCGTAGCCGTTGCGCAGGTAGAAGCCGAGGGCGGCGCGGAGGCGTTCGACCAGGGCCGGCGGGAGCGGGGCGCCGCCGGAGGAGATCACCTGGAACGAGGCGAAGTGGTCGGGGGTGACGCCGGGTTGGGCGGCGAGCGCCATGAAGGCGGTGGCCGGGCCCACGGTGTAGGCGGGGCGGTGTTCGAGGAAGGCGTCGAGGACGGCTCCGGCGTCGAAGCGGTGCGCGAGGACCAGGGTGCCGGCGTTGGTGAAGCAGGCGGCGAGCTCGCACACCATGCCGGTGATGTGGAAGAGCGGGGCGAGCGCGAAGTAGCCGGCGCCCTCCGGGAGGGGGTGGCCTGTCACCTGGCGCACGGCGTTGTGGGTGAGCGCGCCGTGGGGGTTCATGGCGCCCTTGGGGGTGCCGCTGGTGCCGGAGGTGTAGCTGATGAGGGCGGTGTCGGCGGCCGTCAGGTCCGGGTCGGGCGGGGCGGGATGGCCCCGGCGGGCCACGGCGTGGAGATCGGCGGCGTCGGCCGCCTGCTCCGGGCGGCCCGGCGGGAGGACCCGTACGTCGTCGCGGGTCTGGAAGTCCAGGTCGCAGGCGGTCAGGACGGTGCGTACGGCTGTCCCGTGCGCGGCCCCGCGCAGGTACGCGGACCAGGCGCGGGCCTCGCAGACCAGGGCGGTGGCCCCGGAGTCGCGCAGGATGTGGCCGACCTCGCCGGACTTGTACATGGGGTTGAGCGGGACCACGACGGCCCCGGCCTTCCAGGCGGCCAGGACGGCGAGCACGAAGTGCGGGGTGTTCTGGAGCATGACCGCGACCCGGTCCCCGCGGCGGGTGCCGTGGGCGGCGAGGTGGCCGGCGAGGGAGTCGGAGAGCGCGTCGGCTTCGGCGTAGGTGAGGCGGCCGTCGAAGTAGGCGAGCGCGGTGCGTCCGGGGGCTCGGCCGACGGCGGCGCGGAAGGCGTGCAGGACGCTGGGCGGGGGCGTGATCGGGGCCCGCTGGACCGGGCTGAGGAGGCCGAGCCAGGGCTTGGCGGCGTAGCGGGCGGGCGGGGCGGGGGCGGCCGGGGCCTGGGATTCCGATGCGGACGGGTCCGGCCGCGTGGTGGCTGGCGTGGTGGGTGCGGTCATCGGGTTTCCCACTTGCGCTGGAGGTGGTTCATGCCGCTCAGCCAGCGGTCCGGGTCGGTGGCGCGGGACGCGTAGAAGTCCGCGACCTCGGGGTGCGGGAGGATCAAGAACCGGCCCTTCTCCATGCCGTCGAACAGTGCGTCCGCGACCGCTTCCGGCTCGATCGCGGTCGGCGCGAGGACCAGCTCGCCCGCCGATCCGGCGGCGGTGAGCATGTCGGTCCGGACCCCCTGCGGGCAGATGGCGTGGACCTGGAGCCCGCGGTGGCGGTAGGTCAGCGAGAGCCATTCCGCGAAGGCGAGCGCGCCGTGCTTGGTGACACTGTACGGGGCCGCTCCGATCATGGTCAGCAGTCCGGCGGCCGAGACGGTGGACACGAACCGGCCGCTCCCGCGCTCCAGCCAGTCGGGCAGCAGCAGCCGGGCGGCGCGCACGTGGGCCATGACGTTGGTGTCCCAGGCCGCCTCCCAGACGGCCTCGTCGGCGAAGGCGTCTCCGCCGGAGGCGAGGCCCGCGTTGGCGCAGTAGACGTCCACGGTGCCGCCGAGCGCCTCGCGGGCCTGCGCGACCACGGCCGAGGCGTCGCCGGGCACGGCGACGGCCCGGGCGCCGATCGCGTCCGCGACGGCGGCGGCCTTGGCGGGGTCGAGGTCGTTGACCGCGACGGTCGCCCCCTCGGCGGCGAAGCGGTGGGCGAGGGCGGCTCCGATGCCGCCGCCCGCGCCGGTGACGACGACTCGCTGGTCCTGGAACGCGTTCACGTGTCCGCCCTTCGTGTGGTGGCGCCTTGGTGGCTGCTTGCCGTCTTGGTGACCGCGCGGGCTGCCGATGCTGCCTGCGCCTGGCCGTGCCTGCCCGCGCCGGCCGGATCACGGGCAGACTAACCAGTCGGTATGTCCGGGTGGAAGGGTGCGGAGCCCTAATTTGGCGCGATGACGCTGTCGCGACGCGGGTTGCTGGGTCTGGCCGGGGCGGCGGGTGCCGCGGGCGCCCTGGGGGCGGGGGCCCGCGGGGCGGAGGCGGCGGGCGCGGCCGCCGGCCGGGTGCGGACCGGGTTCGAGCGGCTCGCCGCGGGCGGGTACGCCGAGCTGGCCGGGCAGCGGGTCGGGGTGGTCACCAACCCGACGGGGATCACCGCGGACGCCCGCCACCTGGTCGACGTACTGCACGCCGACGCACGCGTGGACCTGGTCGCGGTGTTCGGCCCCGAGCACGGTTTCCGGGGCACGGCCCAGGCGGGCGGTTCGGAGGGGGCCGGGCGGGATCCGGCGACCGGGCTGCCCGTGTACGACACGTACGACAAGAGCGGGCAGCGGCTCGCGGACGTCTTCACGGCGGCCGGCGTCGACACCGTCGTCTTCGACATCCAGGACGTCGGCGCCCGCTTCTACACCTACATCTGGACCCTCTACGACTGCATGCGCGCGGCCGCGCTCGCCGGCAAGGCGGTGGTGGTGCTGGACCGCCCCAACCCGGTCGGCGCCCGGCGGGCGGCCGGGCCCGTCCTGCAGCGCCCGTACGCGAGCTTCGTGGGCCGGGAGCCGATCGCGCTGGCGCACGGGATGACGGCGGGCGAGCTGGCCGGACTCTTCGCGGGCGAGTTCCTCCGGGGTTCCGTCGGCCCCGCCCCGCGGCTGCGGGTGGTGCGGATGGCCGGGTGGCGGCGGGAGTCCTTCTTCGAGGAGACCGGGCTGCCCTGGGTGCCGCCGAGCCCGAACATGCCGACGCCGGGCACGGCCCTGGCGTACGCCGGGACCTGCCTGTTCGAGGGGACGAACCTGTCGGAGGGGCGCGGTACCACCACCCCCTTCGAGCTGGTCGGGGCGGAGGGCGTGGACCGGCGGTGGGCGGAGGCGGCGAACGCGCTGGAGATGCCCGGGGTGTGGTTCCGGGAGGCCTATTTCACGCCTTCCTTCTCCAAGCACGCGGGCAAGACCTGCGGCGGGGTCCGGCTGCTCGTCCACGACCGGGAGGCCTTCGATCCGGTACGGGCCGGGATCGGACTGCTGGTCACGGCGCGGCGGGCGTGGAGCGGCTTCGCGTGGCGCTCCGACCAGTGGATCGACCGGCTGACGGGCTCGGACCGGGTCCGGCGGATGATCGACGCGGGGGCGGGCGTGGACGAGGTCGCGGGCGACTGGGCGGCGGGGCTGGCGGGGTTCGCGGCAGTGCGGGAGGAGTACCTGCTGTATCCGTGAACCGGTGGGTGCGCAGGGGCTGGCCGGGCGGCCTGTTCCGCAGGATGCTGCGGGCAGGTACACGGCGTGGAGGGGGGCGTCATGGTGCACATCGGCGGGACGGTGCCTGCGGGGGCCACGGGGATGGCGGCGGGAGCGGCGGCGGCGATCGGGGCCCGTCCGTACGTGGAGCTGACCTTCGACGCTCAGGGCGACGCGGGCCCGGGCGCGCGCGAGGCGGTCTTCGGGATCGAGGCCACGGACCTGCTGGTCTTCGCCCACGGATGGAACTCCGACCGGTCCACGGCGATCCGGCTCTTCGACCGCTTCTACGCCCCCTTCGCGGATCTGGTGGGGACCGGGGTGCGGCTGGGGTACGTGGGAGTGGTGTGGCCCTCGATCCGGTTCTCGGACGAGCCGATACCCGACTTCGACGCCCGTGGCGCCGCGCCGGGGGGTGCCGGTCGGCCGGGCCACGGGACGGCCCTGGACCCGGCCACCCGGCAGGCCCTCGGCGGCTTCTGGCCGGGGCGGGCGGCGGAGCTGGACCGGATCGCCGAGCTGCTGGAGGAACGGCCCACGCGGGAGGGCGATTTCACCGAGTTCGGCGCCCTGGTACGGGAGCTGGCCGGGGTGGACGGGGTGGGCACCGGCGACGATCTGGCGGCGGCCTTCGCCCCGCCCGAGGTGCCGGACTTCCTCAGCGGGGACGTCCTGCGGGTGTGCCGGGAGTTCACCGAGGCCCTGTCCGAGGCGGGCGCCACGTTCCCCGGGGACGGGGCGGGCGACGGAGACTCCCCCGGCGTCGGCGTCGGCACCGACGCCGGCTTCGCGGTCGGCGGCGGGACGCGAACGCTGTGGAACGGCGCCAAGGAGGTGCTGCGCCAGGCCACGTACTACCAGATGAAGGCGCGGGCCGGGGTGGTCGGCGAACACGGCCTCGGGCCGCTGCTGGCGGAGCTGGCCGGCCGCCGCCCGGCCCTGCGGGTGCACCTCATCGGGCACAGCTTCGGCGGCCGGCTGGTCTCCTTCTCGCTGCGCGGGCTGCCGTCCGGCGCGCGGAACGTGAAGTCCCTGACCATCCTCCAAGGGGCCTTCTCCCACTACGCGTTCGCCGACAGCCTGCCGCACGACCGGGGGCGCGGAGGCGCCCTGCACGGACTGCAGGGCAGGGTCGACGGTCCGCTGACGGCCTGCCACTCGCCCTACGACTCCTCCCTCAAGGTGTTCTATCCGCTGGCCTCCCGGATGGCCGGCGATTCGGCCGGTCTGCTGGGTTTCGACGAGCGGTGGGGCGCGATCGGGCACGACGGGGTGCGGGGGGTGCCGGGAACCCCGCGGCTGACCCTGGACGCGGCACTGCGCGACGGCCTGCCCGCCGCGGGCTGCGTGAGCGTGGACGCGGGCTCCGTGGTCCGGCGCGGCGGGGCCCCCTCGGGGGCGCACAGCGACATCTGCCACGAGGAGCTGGCCCGGCTGGTGGTGGCCGCGGGGCGCATGGGGCGCTGAGTTCCGGCCATGTGCCACCCGCACGCCTCGACCGCCCCCGCATGCGCCCGCACCGGGCCGGGCATGTTGGGCACACGGCGCCGGTCCTGTGGGGAACACAGCGCGGCGGGCACGGCGCCCGGTGCTGGGCGCTCGGCGGAGGTGAAGGTGTGATGGCGGGTTTCCGGAGTCTGGCCCATCAGGTGCGCGACGCACGCAACGACGGGGCCCTGCGGCGCCATTCGCTGCGCCGCTGCCTGGAGCGGTTCGCCCCGTACGGGCACCGCGCGACCTGGTGGCACCTGTGCGACCGGCACGGGATCGGCCCCGAGGACCGGGCGGCGGACCCGTCGCGGCTGGTGGCCGCGCTGGAGGAGCTGGAGGAGGCGCGGGCGGTCTGGCTGGAGTACGAACGCCAGTTCGCGGAGCGCCGGCGGCGCGAGAAGCACGACGGGCTGCGCCGGCCCGAGTGGGCGTGGAGCGGCAGCGGGGACGCGGTGGTGCGGTGCGCCGATCCGGGCGTGCGGCCGCAGGGGGCGCTGGGCGAGGTGCTGAGACGGCTGGTGGAGGCGCTGGAGTCGGAGCCGGGGACGGGGTGTCCGGTGTGCGGGGCGCGGGAGTTGCACTGGCCGGCGCCGTCCGCGGGCGCGCGGGCTTCGGCGGTCGGGCCGGGCGGCGGCGGGCGTGCGGGTGGCGGTACGGGTGGCGATGGGGTCGGTGGGATCGGCGGAGCCGGGGGCGGGCCTGCCGGGGCTTCGGCCGGCGCCGGGTGGGCGTGGGACGGGCCGGTGTGCGCGGGCTGCGGAATCGTGGTGCCGAGACCGGCGCTCGCGGACACGGCGCTCCAAGGGGCCGATCTGGCGGGCGCGGCGTGAGCCGGGCGGGGACGGGATCGGGGCCGACGGAGGCACCTGACCCGGCGCCGACGGAGCCCGTGCGTGCCGGGCAGAGCCCGGCGTGGTCCGGGCAACCGCGGTCGGGGCCGGAGTGCGTGTCGCGGGGGCCGGGGCGCCCGGAGCCGACTCTCGTGGTGTCGCTGAACGGCTCCCGGGGCGCCGCCGACGGCACGGCCGTCCCGATGAGCCCCGAAGACCTGGTGGATGCCGCACTGGCGGCGGTTGCCGCCGGGGCCCGGGAGGTACTGGTCCATGCACGCACCCCGTGCGGCCGCGAGAGCCTCTCGCCCCGCGTGGTCGGGCCGCTGCTGGAGGCCCTGCGCGGCGCGGGCCTTGGCGGCGGGGTGGCGGTCTCGGTGGCCGTGAGCGCGGGGGCCGAGCCGGATCACGCGGAGCGGTTGGCGCGGGTGCGGAGCTGGACGGTGCTGCCGGACCGGGCGGTGGTGCGGTTCGCGGAGCCGGGAGCACGCGAGCTCGCCGAGGCCTTGCTGGAGCGCGGGGTGGCGGTGGACGCCGAGGTCCCGGTCGGCGCCGAGGTCCCGGTCGGCGCCGAGGTCCCGGTGGACTCGAAGGTCCCGGTGGGCTCGAAGGTCACCGTGGACTCGGAGTGCTCGGTGGACTCGGAGTGCTCGGCCCGCCCGGAGGCCCCGGTGGACGCGAAGGACCCGGTGGGCACGGCGGGCCCGGAAGCCCCGGCGGACGCCAAGGACCCGGCCCACCCGGAAGCCCCGGCAGACGCCAAGGACCCGACCCACCCGGAAGCCCCGGCAGACGCCAAGGACCCGACCCACCCGGAAGCCCCGGCAGACGCCAAGGACCCGGCCCACCCGGAAGCCCCCGTGGACGCCAAGGACCCGACCCACCCGGAAGCCCCCGTGGACGCCAAGGACCCGACCCACCCGGAGGACCCAGTGCACGCCAAGGACCCGGTGGGCGGGCCCCCCGGCCCGCTGGCGCGGTTCCTCGCGTGGCCGGTACGGGACCCCGCGCGGGTCCGGCTGGTGGTGGAGCTGGGCTCCGCCGACCCGGGGCCGGTCGCCGAGCTGCTGCGGCGGCTGCCGCCGGTGCCGGTGCTGCTGTTCGGGCGGGAGGCGGCGGCCTGGCCGGTGCTGCGGCTGGCCGCGCGGTACGGCACCGGGGCGCGGATCGGCGTAGGAGACGTGCTGCACCTGCCGGACGGGCGGGTGGCGCGGTCCAACGCCGAACTGGTCGCGGCGGCCCGTGCTCAGGAGGTCACAGCAGCCGGGAACCGGTGATGCGTTCGCCGAAGACGTCGTCCGGGTTGGAGAGCGCGCAGGTCTCCAGAGAGAGGCATCCGCAGCCGATGCAGTCCGTCAAATGGTCACGCAGGCGGCCGAGTTGGGCTATGCGCTGATCGAGCTCGGCGCGCCAGCTCTCGGAGAGCCGGGCCCAGTCCTCGCGGTTGGGGGTGCGGCCTTCGGGGAGTTGGGCGAGCGCGTCGCGAATGCTGGCGAGGGGGATGCCCACGCGCTGGGCGGCCCGCACGAACGCCACGCGGCGCAGCGCGTCTCGGGTGTAGCGGCGCTGGTTGCCGGAGGTTCGGCTGCTGCTGATCAGGCCCTTGGCCTCGTAGAAGTGCAGTGCGGAGACGGCCGCGCCGCTGCGGGCGGACAGCTGGCCGACGGTGAGTTCATGGACCTTCTCGGGAATCTGCGGCACACCACCGAGGGTAATCGGCCGGGCCGGGATTCGGTGTCAGGTACGTCGTTGACAGATCCATGACGGCCCCAGCATGCTGAGCAAGCGCTTATTCGCCAGGGAGAGGTACGGGTATGTCCGAGCCGAGGATCTTCACGTCCGCCGAGGAGCTCACCGCCGGGATCGGCGCACCGCTCGGCCCGAGCGACTGGCTGGAGGTGGACCAGAAGCGGATCGACCTCTTCGCGGACGCCACCGGGGACCACCAGTGGATCCACGTGGACCCGGAGCGGGCCGCGTCCGGACCCTTCGGCTCCACCATCGCGCACGGATACCTCACCCTGTCGCTGCTGCCGAGCCTGGTGCCGCAGATCATGCGCGTCGAGGGCATGCGGATGGGCATCAACTACGGGGTGAACAAGGTGCGCTTCCCGGCGCCGGTGCCGGTCGGGTCGCGGCTGCGCGCGACCGCGCTGATCACCGAGGTCGTGGAGGCGGGCGGCGGAGTCCAGGTGTCGGCGACCGTGACCGTCGAGATCGAGGGCGGCGAGAAGCCCGTGTGCGTGGCGGAGTCGGTGTCCCGCTACTACTTCTGAGCCGCGCCCGAGGCCGCGCCGACCATGCGGAGCACGAGGCCGGCGTAGAGCGCGCCGACCTCGTCGGGCGTGCGGCGGCCGTCCGCGCTGAACCAGCGGGCGACGTCGATGCAGAGCGACAGCACGGCGAGGGTGGTGCCGGGGACGTCGGGGACGAAGAACTCCCCGGCCGCGACGCCGTCGGCGAGGATGCGGCGGATGGCCGCGTCGCTCTGCCGGCGCAGGGCCACGATGTCGGAGCGGTGCTCCGGAGCGAGAGCATCGAGCTCGTACTGGACCACGCGCGCGGTGGTGTGATGTGCGGCGTGCCATCGCACGAAGGACCGTACGGCCGCGTCGAGCCGCTCGGCGGCGCTGCCGGGGCCGGCGGCCGCGGTGTCCAGGATCTCCAGGGCCTTGTCGTGGCCGATCCGGCTGATCCGGTGGAGCAGCTCTTCCTTGGTCTTGTAGTGGATGTAGAGCGCGGCCGGGCTCATGCCGGCCCGCCCCGCGATGTCCCGTGTGGTGGTGGCGTGGTACCCGCGCTCCGCGAAGGCCTCCACGGCGGCGACGAGCAGCCGCCGCGCCGCGTCGGGAGTGACCTCCGACCACGGCCGGTAGCCGCCGATCTCCTCCACGCTGTCCATCGCTCGCTCACCCTCTTCGGCCTGTAGGAATGAACAGCTTACCGGAGGGCGGTGAGCAAGCGCTTAGCGATCCTGGGGCGTGGGCTGCTTCGGGGTGGCGAAGGGGTCGTAGCTCGTCATGATCTTCTCCATCCGGGCCTGGTCGACCCGGCTGACGATCTGGGTGACCTCCTGGCGGTCGCGGATCACCTTGGCGAGGGTGAAGGCCGAGGTGGTCAGGTAGAGGACCGCGATGCCGAGGAAGGCGCGGACCCAGCCGTCGGCCTCCATGTTGTAGATCCCCAGGGACACCGCGCCGATGGCGATGCCGAAGGAGGCGACGGCCTGGCCGTAGTACGCCCCCGTGTTCTGCTGCTTGACCTGTGTCTCGTTCATGGGTCCAGCTTCGGGCGGGCCGGGCCGCGGCACATCCGTGCGCGTACTCACGTACGTACTCAGGAACTTCAGGTGCTCAGAAGGCGGAAACCCCCGTGCGGGCACGGCCGATGAGGAGTTTCTGGATCTGGCTGGTGCCCTCGTACAGGGTCATCACGCGGGCGTCGCGCAGCAGCTTGCCGGCCGGGTACTCGTCAATGTAGCCGTAACCGCCGTGCACCTGGAGGGCGTTGCTCGCGGCGCGCACGGCGGCCTCGGAGGCGAAGAGCTTGGCCGTGGAGGACTCGGTGGCGAAGGGCAGCCCGCGGTCGATCAGGTCGGCCACCCGCCAGGTCAGCAGGCGGGCCGCGTCCACGTCGACGGAGATGTCGGCGATCAGCTCCTGGACCAGCTGGTGGTGGGCGATCGGCTTGCCGAACTGCTCGCGCTGGGCGGCGTAGGAGACGGCCGCGTCCAGTGCGGCCTGGGCGATGCCGACGCAGCCCGCGGCGACGGACATCCGGCCCTTGGCGAGGGCCGACATGGCCACGGAGAAGCCCTTCCCCTCGGGGCCGAGCATCGCGGAGGCGGGCACGCGCACGCCGTCGAGGGCGAGTTCGGCGGTGGCCTGGCCGCGCAGGCCCAGCTTGCCGTGGATCTCGCGGCGGGTCAGGCCCGGGGTGTCGGCAGGCACGAGGAACGCGGAGATTCCGCGGTGGCCGGGGTCCTCGTTCGTGCGGGCGAAGAGCAGGACCACGTCGGCCCAGGTGCCGTTGGTGATGAACATCTTGCTGCCGCCGATCACGTACGAGTCGCCCTCGCGCCGGGCGCGGGTGGTGAGGGCGGCGGCGTCGGAGCCGGTGCCGGGCTCGGTGAGCCCGAAGCAGCCGAGGGCTTCACCCGAGCACAGGCGGGGCAGCCAGGAGCGCTTCTGCTCCTCGCTCCCCCAGGCGGCGACGGTCTTGGCGACCAGGCCCAGGGAGACGGAGACGATGCCGCGCACGGCGGAGTCCCCGCGGCCCAGTTCCTCGGTGACCAGGACGTAGGAGAGGTGGTCCCCGCCGGAGCCGCCGTACTCCTCCGGGACGGTCAGGCCGAGGAAGCCGACGGAGCCGAGCTTCTTCACGACGGCCCGGTCCACGCTCTCGGCCCGGTCCCACTCGGCGGCGTACGGGGCGATCTCGCGCTCGGTGAACGCACGGGCGAGATCACGGACGGCGGACTACTCCTCGCTGAGCTCCAGGTTCACCGGGCACCTCCGGGCGATACGGGATCGGGCGGGGACGTGAGCGGGCATTGGCCTGCGCCATTAATTACCACCGCTAGTTTAAATGCGGCAGGCCTTACTATGTGGCGCATGGCCAGACCGCGCAAGCCCCTCCTCAGCAGATCCCGCATCGTCGAGGCGGCGGGTGTCCTGGTGGACGGCGAGGGGCTGGAGGCCGTCTCGACGCGGCGGCTGGCGGCGGCGCTGGGAGTCAGCGGGCCCTCGCTGTACAACCACTTCCGCACGAAGGACGAGATCCTGGACGCGGTCGCGGACGCGGTGAGCGCGCGGGTCGACCTGTCGATGTTCGAGCCCGGGGACGGCCGGGAGTGGCAGGTCGCGCTGCGCGACTGGGCGCACTCGTACCGGGCCGCCCTGTCCGACCATCCGAACATCGTGCCGGTACTGGCCCGCGGACCGGGCCGCAGGCCGGCCGGACTGCGGGTGGCGGACGCCGTCTTCGGGGCGATGACCGCGGCCGGCTGGCCGCCGGCGCAGGCGACCCGGATCGGTGCGCTGATGCGGTACTTCATCCTCGGCTCGGCGGTGGGTTCCTTCGCCCGGGGTTTCGTGGACGACGAGACGGCATACGACCCGTCGGACTACCCGCACCTCGGCCAGGCCCACCTGCTGGCGGAACGCCAGCGCGAGGTGGACGAGGGCGCCTTCGAGACGGGCCTGGCGGCACTGCTGGACGGCCTGGCCCTCCAGTACGCGGCGCTGCGGGAGACCGCCTGACGGCGGCGCCTGGCCGTGCCTGCCGACGCCTGGCGGCGCCTGACCGGGAGGCCCAGGGCGGGCCTCCCGGACGGGGCGGGGCGGGCCCTAGAAGACCACCAGCGAGCGGCCGCCCTTGCCGGCCAGCATCGCGCCGAAGGCCGCCGGGATGCCGTCGAGGGTGATGCGGTCCGTGACGAGGGCTCCGAGGTCGAGGCGGCCCGCGCGGACGTGGGCGGCGATCACCGGGAGGTCGCGGGCGGGGTCGCTGTTGCCGTAGACGCAGCCGGTGAGGGTGCGTGCGAAGTGGAAGATCTCCAGGGCGTTGAAGGTGACCTGCTGCTCCTTGCCCCCGATGCCGACGACCGTCGTGCGGCCGCCGCGCCGGGTGGACTCCCAGGCGCCGCGGATGCTCGCGGCCCGGCCCGCGCACTCGACGGCCACGTCGGCGCCGTGGCCGCCGGTGAGTGCGCGGATGTCCTTGGCGGTGGTCTCGGAGGCGAGCAGGAACTCCGTGGCCCCGGCCGCCCGGGCCAGTTCCTCCTTGTCCGGGGAGACGTCCACGGCCACGATCGGGCCCGCCATCGCGATCCGGGCCGCCTGGAGGGCGGCCAGACCCACGCCGCCGACTCCGAAGACGGCCACCGACTCGCCGGGGCGGACCTGGGCGCTGTGGTGGACGGCTCCGTAGCCGGTGAGGACCGCGCAGCCGAGCAGCGCGGCCTCGGCGAGCGGGATCCCGGCGGGGGCGGGCAGGACGCAGTTGGCCGCGACGACCGTCTCCTCCGCGAAGGCGGCCACGTTCAGCCCGGGGTGCAGTTCGGCGCCCTGGGCGTCGTGGGCGTACACGGCCCCGACCCCGGTGAGCGCCTTGGCGCAGAGCCAGACCTCTCCGATCGAGCAGTGGTGGCACTGCCCGCAGGACGGGGCCCAGTTGAGCACCACCCCGTCGCCGGGGGCGACATGGGTGACTCCTTCCCCGACGGCGAGGACCGTACCCGCGCCCTCGTGGCCGAGGACGGCGGGTACGGGGACCCGCATGGTGCCGTTGGTGAGGGAGAGGTCGGAGTGGCAGACCCCGGCGGCGGCGAGCCGCACCCGGACCTGGCCGGGGCCGGGTTCGGGCAGCACGATGTCCCGTATCTCCAGGGGGGCTCCTGACTCTTATACACATAGG
>NZ_JBWJVM010000035.1:0-85210 GCF_056428985.1 Streptomyces sp. CA189
CGGGCGAACCGGGGGTCCCCCCGGACGGAGTCTGGGGGAGGGTAGGGGACCAAGCCCCCACAGCAGCACCCGTACGCACGCGGCGCTGTCGCACCCCGCCCCACCTGCCCCCATGTCACGATGACCCGGCCCGCAGCCGCCCGCCCCTTCGCCCCGAGGAAGCCGGATGCCAGCCCCCCGCAGACGCCGCAGCCGCCCCGCCACCCTCCTCACGGCCGCCCTCACCCTTGCCCTGGCCGCGACAGCGGCTTGCACCCCCACCCCCGCCGCGCAGCCGGAGTCCGCACCGCCCCACCGCCCCGCGGGAGTCGGCCTCGTCGACGAGTCCCCGTTCTGGGTGGACCCGCAGAGCGACGCCGCCCGCCAGGTCGCCGCCTGGGAGGCACAGGGCCGCAACAGCGACGCCCAGGTGCTGCGCCGCATCGCCGACCGGCCAATGGCCCTGTGGGGCCCGGCCGGCGACCCCGGCCCCGAGATCCGCCGGGCCCGGGCGGGCGCCCGCGCGGCCGGCCGCACCCTGGTCCTCGTCGCGTACAACATCCCGTACCGGGACTGCGGGCAGCACTCGGCGGGCGGCGCCCGGGACGCCGCCGCGTACCGGAGCTGGATCGGCGCCTTCGCCGACAACATCGCCGACGCGAAGGCCCTGGTCGTCCTGGAGCCGGACGCGGTCCCGCACCTCGTGGACGGCTGCACCGGGGCCGACCGCCGGGAGGAGCGGCTGCGGCTGCTCTCCGAGGCCGTCGACCGGCTCAAGCGCAACAAGAACACCAAGGTCTACCTGGACGCCGGCAACCCGGCCTGGATCCCGGATCCGAAGAAGCTGGTCGACCCCCTCTACGAGGCGGGGCTCGACCGCGCCGACGGCTTCTCCCTCAACGTCTCCAACTTCCAGCCCAGCGCGGCCGGCCGGGAGTACGGCGCCGCCCTCTCCAAAGCCACCAAGGGCAAGCACTTCGTGATCGACACCAGCCGCAACGGCGACGGCCCCCTCCGGGGCGACCGCGGCCAGGCCTGGTGCAACCCGCCGGGCCGGGCACTGGGCACCCCGCCGACCGACGGGACGGGTCACCCGCTCGTGGACGCGTACCTCTGGGTCAAGCGGCCCGGCGAATCCGACGGCACCTGCCGCGGCGGCCCGCCGGCCGGCACCTGGTGGCCGGACTACGCCCTGGGCCTGGCCCGCCGCTCCACGGACTAGATTGGCCGAATTCCCCTTGCCCTACGGGGAGTTGAGATGGATCCTGTGCGCTACGAACACGGCACCGGGGGGTCCGTCATATCCGAGCACGAGGTCATCGAGGTCCGCGTCGCACGACGGGTGCTCTGGGTCGGCGCCGACGCGTTCCCCATCACCAACATCACCCGGGTCAGGGCGCTCAGCATGACCCCCGCCCGCGCTGCGGCCATCTCGGCCTTCGTGAGGTTCATGATCCTCCTGGCGCTCGTCACCGCCGGGGGCGTGACCGCCTTCCAGGACACGGATGGCGCGGGGCCCGCCGTGGGCGTCGCCGCCGCGACCATCGCCGCGATCCTGGCCAAACGGCTGTACTCGGTGCTGAGCACCAAGACCTACTACGTCCTGGTCATCGAGACCGGCGGCGCCGCCCACCCCGCCCTGGTCAGCCTCGACATCGCAGAGGTACAGGGCCTCGTCCTCAAGATCATGGACGCGATCGACGATCCGAACGCCGCCTTCGCGATCAACGTCCAGAACCACATCGGGCACATCGGCGACAACATCGACATCTCCGGCGGCACCAACGTCACAGGGAAGAGGTGACCGGATGATCGGCAACGAGCAGCCCCGGGTCCATCACGTCGGCGACAACATCAACATCTCCGGCGGCAGCAACGTCACAGGGAAAGTCGTGAACACCTATCACTCGCCCCAAACTGCGCCGCCGGCCCTCCAGGACGTGATCAGACTCATCGAGGCCCTTCGCGGGCAGGTCTCCGGGGACGACCTGGCCGACATCGACGCGTCCCTGGAGACCGTCCGCGAGGGCGAGGCCGCCCGCCCCGGGGCCGTGCGCCGGGCGCTCGACACCGTCCTGCGGGTCGCCACCGCGGTCGGCGAGGTCGGGACGCCCGTGATCGCGGCGATCGGCCAGTTCCGCGCCCTGTCCGCCTGACCGGCAAGATCCGGAGGAGACGGCCTAGTTCAGCCAGCCGTCCCGCGAGGCCGCCGACGGCGGCTCCGGCGGTGCCGGCTCCGGGGCCGGCCGCACCCGGACCCACTTCGCCACCGACGGGGTCCCGTCCGCGTCCGTCACGAACAGCATGTACCAGCCGGGCGGCACCAGCGTCGGGTCCGCCGGCACGGCGACCGTCACCGCGTCGGCCGTCTTCTCCAGCCCGAGCTCGATCGAGCGCTGCTCCACGTCGGTGGTGTGCGTGACCGCGCTCGGCCGCATCAGCCGGGCCCGCTCGATCCGCTCGGCCCCCGGTGCCCGGAAGGTGGCGGAGCCGCCGAGCTCCACCTCCTCGGGCCCCTCCCCGAGCACCGGCCGCAGCGCCGGGTCCCGGTGCAGGTACGGCGGGCTGTACACCTCCAGCCGGTGCTCGAACCTGCCCAGCCTGGTGTTGTCCTTGTCCGCGAAGAGCGGGTCGGACCCGAAGGTCGCCACCCGCCCGTCGGGCAGCAGCAGCGCCTCGGAGTGGTAGTTGCGCCCGACCGTCGGGGCCGCGGCGGCCACGAAGGTGTCGGTGCGCGGGTAGTAGAACTGCGCCTTGCGGATGTCGCTGGCGCCCCGGCCCCGGTAGTCGGCGGAGCCGCCCGTGGTGAAGAGGGAGTCGTCGGGCAGCAGCACGCTGTTGAGGTAGCGCACGCCCTGCGGCAGCCGGGCCGTCGACCGGAAGACCGGCACCTCCGCCTTGAGGTCGACGACGGCCGTGCGGTCCGTGGACAGTCTGGACTCGCCGACTCCGCCGCCGCCGAGCACCATCACCTTCTGGTCCTGCGCCGGGGCCAGCAGTACGGACGAGGAGGTCTCCAGCTGGTCGGGGTCGGCCAGTCCGCCGATCTTCCGGTACTGGTTCGTCGCCAGATCCCACACGCCCGGCTCGCGCCCCTTGCCCTTGGGCCCGTAGCCCGCGTTCGAGCCGGTGTAGAGCAGTTTGCCGCCCTGGGTGAGGAAGAGGGCGGGGTAGGTCGGGAAGTAGCGGAAGGGCCCCTTGGACCACTTCTTGGTCTTCGGGTCGTAGTACTCGTTGTCGCCGGGTACGACGTCGCCCACGTCGTTGAGCCCGGACACCGCGAGGACCCGCCCGTCCTGGAGCCCCACGAGGGTCGGATACCAGCGGGCGTCCCTCATCGGGTCGACCGGTACGTACTTCTCCGCGACGGGGTCGAACTCGTAGGCGGACTTGATGCCCTGGAAGTCCTGCTTGTCGGCGCTGAGCCGTTCCGCGAGCCCGTAGACGGCGGCGGCGTCCTTGCCGGTCAGCCCGGCCACCGTGTACTGGGCGGCCTGGGTCGTGAGCCCCGCGGCGCCCTCCCGGACCGCCTCCACGAAGACCCGGGCCTCCGCCGCGACCACCTTCGTCTTCCACGGCATCATCTGCCCGCCGCGCCCGTAGGCGATCTCGAACGTCCGGGTGGCCTTGGGGACGGTGACGGCGAACTTCGACACGTACTCCACGCCGGAGGGGGACCGGAAGACGGTGCCCTTCGCCAGCCTGACCGCCTTGTCGGGGCTCTCGTTCTTGACCCGCATGCCGCCGCCGGCCCGGGTGACCTTCCCGTCGAGCACCTCGTAGCGTGCGGTCCCGCCGGCCACCAGGAGCTGTCCGCCGGGGAGTTGGCTGTGGCCCGAGCAGAAGAAGTCCTCCGGGGTCGGGATCTTCTTGAAGCTGTCGTCCTGCGGGTCCCACAGGACGGTCGAGAAGCTGCCCCTGTCGAAGTTGCGCTGGTCGTTGCCGGAGCCGGCGATCAGCAGCACCTTGCCGGTGCGCAGCAGCGCCGCGTGCATGGCGTTGATCCGGTACCCCTCGGGGAGGCCGACCAGCCCCCACGAGCCGTACTGGACCCGGTAGCCGGCCTGCCCGATCTTGTACGAGTGGTAGCGGTCCCCGGCGAAGGAGAGCGCGGCGGGCGCGTTGAGCGCGAGCAGCAGGGCGGCGGCTCCGGCGCCCAGGGCCGTCTTCTTGAACTGCTTCGAAGGGCGGTACTCCATGGCTCAGCTCCCTCCCGCCGTCGTCGCGAACGCCTGCTCCGGCTCCTCGCCCGGCTCGGGGCCCCCGCCGGGCGCGGCCCGGGCCGTACGGGCGCGCAGCTCCGTCACGGCCCATACGGCCGGCGGGGCGAGGGTGACGGCCAGGGCGAGCACCGCCCAGACCCGCATGGCCGCGTGGGTGTGCTCGTAGCGCACGGAGGCCGCGAGGGAGACGAGGAGGACGGCGGCCCAGAAGAGGTGGACGCGGAAGGTCGCGGGCCGGTCGGGACTGGCGGTGCCGCCCTTGGGGGTGACGATGAAACGGCCCCGGGTGCGCAGGACCGCCGAGCCGAGCGACATGAGGTAGATGGGGGCACAGACGGCCGACATCGCCATGCCGGCGAGGCCGCCGGAGCCCTCCGGCTCGTGGGGCGAGACGTTGTGGCGGCGGTTCCACAGGTACAGGCCGACCTGGAGGGCGGCGGCGTCGGTGTAGAGCATCAGCCAGACCTCGGAGGAGACCTGGGTGCCGGAGGCTCCGAACCACAGGAACAGCACGCAGCTCAGGACGCCGAGGAGCCAGTTGACCGCCGTCATCGGGTAGTAGACGAGCATCAGGGTGTAGTTGAGCCAGCGGCCCGGGGGCATCCGGAAGCAGCCCCGCCAGTACTGCCGCAGAAGGGTCTCGTACGTCCCCCTCGACCAGCGCAGCTGCTGCGTGAAGAAGTCGGTCCAGGTGCTCGGCCCCTCCCCCACGGCGAGCACGTCGGGGGTGTAGACGGAGCGCCAGAACCTGCCGGTGCCGGGGTTCCTGCTCCGGTGCAGCTCGAAGCCGGTGGCCATGTCCTCGGTGAGGGAGTCGTAGAGCCCGCCGACCTGCCGCAGCGCGCTGATCCGGACGGCGTTGTTGGTGCCGACGAACATGGGGGCGCCGTAGCGGTTCCCCGCGCGCTGGATCAGCGCGTGGAAGAGGTACTGCTGGGACTCGGCGGCCTTGGTGACCGGGGTGGTGTAGTTGCCGTAGACCTGCGGGCCGACGACGAAGGCGATGTCGGGGTCGCGGAAGAAGCCGAGCATCCGCTCCAGGTACTGCGGGAGCGGCACGTGGTCGGTGTCCACGGAGGCGAAGTAGTCGTAGTCCCCGCCGTGCCGGGCCAGCCAGGAGTTGTAGTTGCCGTGCTTGGTCTTCGCCCGGTGGGCCCCCTCGGCCGTGTTCCACTCGGCGACGCCCCTGCGGGTGAAGTGGCGCACGCCGAGCGCCGCGCACAGCTCCTTGGCCCCGGGGTCGTCGCCCTCGTCGAGGAGCCAGACGTCGAGCGGCCCGTCGTGGCGGACGGCCACGGCCCCGCGCAGGGTGGCGGCCGCCATGGAGAGCGGTTCCTTGCCGGGGACGTAGGTGGTGAGGAAGGCGACGCGGGTGCCGGGCTCGGCGGGGACAGGGACGGGGTCCCGGGCGACCATCGTGGCGTGGGCGATCGAGACCACGTTGACCACCATGAAGAGCATGATCAGGGCGACGGATCCGAGCATCACGGCGTCGAGCCGCACCAGCCAGTCCTCGCCGCCCTCCCGGACGGTCCGGTGCGTGGGCCAGACGAGGTAGAGCAGCAGCCCGGTGGCGGCGACGGGGGCGAGCGTCATGAGCGCGACGGCCCGTATTCGGGTCCGGAGGTCCTCGCGCGCGAGCAGGGAGCGGTACCTCACCCGGTAGGCGACGGCGGGATCCGGCTGCTCACAGGGGCCGGCCAGCCGGCTGTGGGTCTCGTAGTCGAAGGCTTCCTGCCGCACGGTTCCTCCAGCGCTCGAAACCGAGGTACGTATCCCAACGAAAGGGGAGACGCCTCGGCCTGTCGAACTGGGTGCACCCACCCGGGCGGTTCCGTTCCGTGCCCTTGCGGACGGGGCCGAACGGGTGATGACACCGGGACGCGGCGACGAGGGGGCCCGGCGCGCCCGTCAGCCGGCCCGGCCGCCCAGCAGGATGCCGCGTCCGGCGTAGAAGCGGTCCAGGTCGGCCCAGGGGACGGGCGCGTACTGCTGGGAACCGTCGGGGAAGCCGGAGGGATTGTGCACCAGGACGGCGTCCTCGGTGGCCCCGACGGCGAGCACCAGGTGTCCTCCCCGGGCCTCCACCGCGGGGACCAGGGTACGGACGGCCCAATGGACCGAGAGCATCGCCAGACCGCCCCCGGCGAGCGTGTCCCGGACGGTCCGGTGGTCCAGTACGGGCGCCGAGCGGGCGTCCAGGCCCCAGCGGGCGGTGACGTACTCGGCGAACGGCTGGTAGATCAGCCCCTTCACGGCGTCCCCGTCCACCACGTACGCCCCGGCCCCGCAGAGCTCCTTCACCAGCTCCACCGAGGGCGGCACCGGGACCCCCAGCCGGCCCAGCGCCATCCGCAGGCAGGCCACCCCGCACATGCGGGGCGCCCAGAAGGCGTACTCCTCGGGGGACTCGGCGCCGGACCCGGCCCACAGGGGATCCCGAGCCGCGTCGGCGCCCGCGACGAACTCCGGCACCAGCGCGGCGGACTCCCACTGGGAGTAGTACGGAACGGCGTGCTTGATCACGGAAGGGGTCATGGCTCCGAAGTCTGCCAGGCCTGACAGGGGCGTAATACGCGTCATACACTACGGCTGTGGCCAAGACCAGGATCAGTATCAGCCTTGAGCAGGAGCAGGCCGAGCGCATCAGGCGGCACGCCGAGCACGCCGGCCTGGACGTCTCCGCGTACCTCGTGCACGCCGCGACCCGGCAGATGGCCGAGACCGAGGCCGTAGAGGCGCAGTTCGCCGACGTGGACGCCTTGATCGCGGCGGCCGAAGCCGAGGCCGCGAACGCACCGCAGGCGGACGCGGCCGTCCCGGAACTGACGGAGCAGGAGCGGCGGGAGGTCGAAGCGGCCCTCGGTCTCGTCTACGGGGCGGATCGATCCGGTGCGCGTCCCGGAAAAGCCGCGTGAGCGTGGGCAGGGTCCCCGTCTACGACACCGGGATGCTCATCGCTCTCGCCGACCGCAAGGCCAAGGCGGTCCACCTGCACGAAGCCCTGAAGGAGACCCCGCACCGGGCCCTCGTCCTCGGGCCGGTGCTGGCACAGGCGTGGCGCCCCCAACCGGCACTGGTCCGTGCGCTGGCCACGACGCTCAGGGACTGCACCGTGCCACAGGCACGGACTTCGGCCCCGCCGATGCGCGAGACCAGGGCGGGCCGCCCGGAGTGCATCGCCTGCGCGACGGGGTTCGACCTGGCGGACTGGCGGCGGGTCGGCACCGCCCTGGGGGAGGCCGAACTCCCCCCGAAGAAACGGCCGGATGCAGTGGACGCCGCCGTGGCCCTGGCCGCCGCGAAGCACGGCAGTGCGGTGATCTTCACCAGCGACCCCGAGGACATCACCGCGTACCTGTCGGTACTCAATCCGCCCGACGTGCACGTCCACGCCGTGTGAGCCGGCGGAACGCGGGAGCCGACGGGACGTGTGATCCGACGGGTCCCGCGATCCGGTCAGCCCCCGGCCTCGGCGACCGTGGCACGAGCCCGCTACTCGCAGGCCACACCGTCGCCGTCCCGGTCCAGGTGGCGGCCGTAACCGGGGTCGCCGCTACGGATCGGGTCGGCTCCCGCGGCGCGAACGGCGGTGCAGTTCTTGTAGGAGACGCTGCCGCCTCCACCGCCGGTGGAGGATCCGCCCGAGGAAGAGCTGCCCGAGTCGTCCCCGTCACCCGGCGCTTCAGGTGTGGGTTCGGGGTCCGGATGCAGCCGGGCGCCTGCCGCCGCCGGGCAGGCCGTGCCGGGTGCCACGACCTTGAGGTGGGCGCTCGTGGTCTTCGGGGCCTGGATCTCCTTGCCCTCGGCCGGGTCCTGGAAGCAGACCTTCCAGCCGGCCGCGGCAGCAGGCAGCGTGACGTCGGCGTACGCGCTCTCCGGTACCACCGACTGGAGCCCGACCGGCTCGAGGGTCTCGGTCGCCTTGGCGAAGGTGAGGCCGATGACCTTCGGCATCTTCGGGTAAGCCGGGGCCGCGGTCGCCGAAGGCGCGGGTATCACGGTCGCCGAAGGCGAGGGCGTCGCGGTTGCCGAGGGTACGGGTAGGGCAGCGGCCTCCTGGGTCACCGCGGCCTGCGGCTTCGCGTCGGTCCCGGTCTTCTCCGGCGGATCGCCCAGGAAGGGGGTGAAGAACCAGAGGCCGGCGAGGACGGTGGCGGTGATCTTCTTGCCCTTGCTCCAGCCGCTGGTCCACGCGAGGGCGATGCCACCGGGCGGAAAGACGACGAGCAGGGTGATGATCACTGCCGGATGGTGCCACCAATGCCGTGAGGGCGCATGCGGGTGAGGGTACGGCGGCGGGTAGGTCACGGGGCGTCCTTCTGCTGATGCGTGCCGGGCCCGGCGATCGTACATACATGCGAAAGTTGTACCGATCAGTACGAAATATTGGCCCCGGATCGGCCCCGGACACGACGAAGCCCCTCGAATCCACCGGAACGATCTCCGGAGAACCGAGGGGCCGCGCGGGAGCGAGGGGCTCGCGGGTGGCTCAGCCCCCGGCGAGGTGGCGTTCCACCGTTTCCACCTTGGACGTCATGCCGTCCGTGACGCCGGGGCGGATGTCGGCCTTGAGGATGAAGGAGACCCGGGGCGCGCGCGCCTCCACCGCGGCCACCGCGCGCTTGACCACGTCCATCACCTCGTCCCACTCCCCCAAGAGAGGGCACCTCTGACAACATGGAGGTCCCGTTTATGGGGTGGGAGGGGATTCAGGCATGCGCATTGCCATTTACCTGCGGTTGTCGCGAGAGTCGGACGACTCCGCATCTCTGGAAACGCAACGCCAGGCGGCCCAGCGGTGGCTGGTGGCGAACGGGTACGACCCCGACGACGCCGTGGAGTACCCGGACGCCGGGGTCTCCGGCGCCAAACCGCTTGAGGCGCGCGAGCAGATGAGCGCTCTCATGGCCGCTCGCCCCGATCTCGTCATCGCGTGGAAGCTGGACCGATACGCGCGCAGCGTGTCCGAGTTCCTCCGGCTCATCGCATGGGGCGAGCACTACGGCGTGAAGATCGCCACCACTGACGGCACGATCAACACACTCACCCCCACCGGTCGCATGGTGGCCGTGGTCCTCGCGGCGCTGGCCGAGTGGGAACGGGAGATGATCAAAGACCGCATCACGGAAGGCCACGCCACCCGTCGCCAACAAGGTCGATGGGCATCGGGGCGCGCTCCTCGCGGATACCGGATCGTGCGACGTGACGACGCCGCCTACCTTGAGGTGGACCCCGAGCAAGCATCGGCCATCCGGGACGCCGTAACCACCCTGGTGAACGGCGGAACGGTAGCCGGCACCGCCAGGATCGTCGGAGTCAGCGAACCTCAGTGGCGACGGCTACTGAAAGCCCCGACACTGCGCGGCCAGCGAGCCCACAAGGGGAAGCTGATCACGGCGGCCGATGGCGTCACGCCGGTTCAGTTCGCTGACCCGATCCTGTCGGCTGCGGAGTTGAAAGCGGCGCGGGATCGAATGAACGCCCTGGCCACGGGCAAGGATCGCGCCCCGCGACGTGCGACGCCGATGTGCTCCGACATGGCGACGTGCTACCGGGGCTGCAAGCTGAACGGTGGCACGTCGGACAAAGGCATCCCCCTCTACCGCTGCAAGGCGGGCCACACCACCATCTACGCGGAGACTCTCGACCAGCGGGTAGAGGGCGACTTCCTGACCGTGTTCGGGAAAATGCGGGAAGTCCTGGTTCACCTTGAGGGCGGCAACGACCTGTCGGCGGACATGGAAGAGCTTCAGGAACAAGCCGACCGAGTGGCTGATCGCATGGCCACCGCTGGCGTGCTGATGATGCCAACCCTTGAGCGCAAAGCGAAGGAGCTGGAAGCCGCGTACGCCCGTCTGCTGGCCGCACACGACCCGGATCCCCGAGAGGTCTCGGTGCCGACCGGGCGCACGATGGGGCAGGCATGGGAGGCCGAGGACACGGCAGGACGTAGGCGTCTGCTCACTCTCCTCAATCTTCGCGTGACCCTTCACCCACGCGAGGCGGCAGACCGCCTGTCGGTTAAGTGGGGGCCTGACGAAGAGGACGCCGCACAAGCCGCGCTTGACGCCATCGACCGGGATGAGTCCGAAGAACCGACCCCCAGGTCCGCCCGCCTGACGCCGGAGATCCGGCAGGACCTCTTGAACGACATCGCATGGCAGGAAAGTCGCCTGTAGTCGTCTGAGCGCCTGTCACGGCCCGTTGCTGGGGAAACCCGGTGGCGGGCCGTTCAGCTTCCTGACGCCGTGGAAGTCACGCCATTCCGCCACTCGTCGCCTGATGCATCGTCCCCCGTCGACGGCTATGCAGGAAGCCCGAAGGGAACCTCGTGGCGACGTTGGCTGCATAACGTCACAGAAGCACTCACTTCGCTACCCCCTGTCGCCAGAGTGTGCCAAAGTGCGCCACCTCACCCTGTTTTCATTTTCTACTAAACGCGTAAGAGAGAAAGTGAAAAAGGCAGTTGGTTCGGCACTTCCAACCCTGGTGCACCGAGGCGTCGACGTGGGCGAGTGAGGTGGCGTAGGCAGGGGGATGGCCCCCAAGGGCAGCCCGAGCCACCGTCAGGTGTCTGCCCTCCCCGGTCCGTACGGGTCTGGCAGTTGCGGACATCGGGGAGTCGTGGCGCAGCGTGACGAGTGAAAAGTGTCGCAGAAACGATGGTTTACGAGACGGCCCAGCCGACGCCCCCAAGGGCCCGGATTGACGTTCAAAACTCGTCTCAAAACCTGCCGGAAACCCATGGTGTTGTGAGACGAGTTCTGAGACGATGTGGTCATGAACGCGCCCACGGGACACCTCATCGGTTACGCACGGGTCAGCACGGATGACCAGGAAGCTCAGTTGCAGCATGACGCGCTTGCCGCAGCGGGGTGCGCGCGGGTCTTCACGGACAAGGCGAGTGGCAAGAACACGGACCGCCCTGAGCTTGCAGCCGTACTCGACTACGTGCGCCCCGGGGACACGCTGTGCGTGTGGAAGCTGGACCGGTTCGCTCGCTCGCTGATCGACCTGGTGAACATGGTGGACGCTCTCGCTGTCCGTGGGGTCGGGTTCAAGGTGCTGACGGGGGCGCTGGCGAGCATCGATCCGAACACGCCTGACGGTCGCCTGATGCTTCAGGTGGTGGGCGCCATGGCGGAGTTCGAGCGGAGCCTGATCAAGGACCGGACGCGTGCGGGTCTGGACGCTGCCAGGGCTCAGGGGCGTGTGGGTGGGCGTCCGGCGGTGATGGACGCTGACAAGCTCGCTGCCGCCAAGGCTCGCAAGGCTCAGGGCGAGAGCGTCACGGCCATTGCCAAAGCGCTCAAGGTGTCCCGCGCGACGCTGTACCGGGCGCTGTCCGACACTGAGTGACCCGAAACAACCTGAAAGGCCGTCTGTCCACGCTGGCAGGCGGTCTTTCGTCTGTCCGGCCATGGGGGCAGGGTGTGATCAAAGTTCAGGCGAAACCCTTCTGGCGACCCTGGCCACAGCTCGGAAGGCGCGCCCTGCGTGCAATCTCGTTTTCCTGCCCCTGCGCTCCGCCAACCTGGCGAAACGGCCGTAAGGCGGCGCGAGAACGACCAGTTTAAGGGGTGCGCAACGCCCCCGAAGCGCCCTGATCAGGGACCGGAACGTGATGGCGCTTCGGCCCTTGTACGGGTTTCCGGGTCACTGCCACCGACGTGATGTTTGGGCGTAGCTTCGGGGCATGGCTACTGAGCACCTGGGCGACCGCATGGCGAGGCTGCGCCGGTTCGCTGACCTGACGCAAGAGGGTCTTGCCGGACGGTCCGGCGTGTCCGTGGACGTGATCCGGAAGCTTGAGCAGCATCGGAAGCACAGCGCACGGTTGCCGACGCTGCATTCGCTCGCCAAGGGGCTCGGCGTGGAGCTGACTGCCCTACTGGGGGACCCGCCAGGCGTCCCGTCGAGCGGTGAAGCCGACCCGCCCCAACTCGTAGCCGTCCGGCGCGCCATCATGCCCCCGATGTTCGCTCCGCCTGTCGATCCTGCGGGCGTCGAGCGGCTCTCCCTGCCGCTTCTGAGGACGGAACTGGCCGAAGGGTGGACGCTGTACCACTCGGCGGAGTTCGGCCGTCTCATGGACGTCCTGCCGGGCATCATCGCGGACGCGCGGCTACTCGCTGCGGTGGGGAATCCGGAGCAGAGGGCAGCCGGCCAAGCGGCGCTGGGCAAAGCGCTGCAACTCGGCGGACATCTGGCCATCCGGCTAGGCAAGACGGACCTCGCTCTCTCGGCGCTGGAGCGCGCCTACGGTGCTGCCGGGGACTCGTCGGACCCGTTGCTTGCCCCGATGGTGTCGAACTCGGTTGCGTGGGCCTATCAGCGGCAAGCCCGATTGGATGACGCGCGGAATCTGGCCGTGCACGCTGCGGACGGGGTGGAGCGGGAGCACACGGATACGTCCGAAGGTGTCCGCGTGTGGGGCGCACTGCTGATGTCTGCCGCCACGTCGTACGCACGGAGCGACGACTACGAGACCGCCAACGACATGATGGTCACCGCTGAGAAAGCGGCGGACCGCCTTGCCAAGCTGCCGCCCCCGGTAGACGGCAAGCTCGTCTCCGTGTTCAGCCGCTCATCGGTCCGCATCGAACGCGTACGTCTAGCCGTCCAGCATGAGCGTCCGGAAGAGGCGTTGAAGCTGTCCAAAGGCATGCGCCTATCTCCGGACACGCCTCCGTCGTGGCGTACGTGGCTGCTCTTGGATGTGGCGCGCGCCCATACCGATGTGGGCGACGCGGAGGGTGCGGTGAAGGCTCTGGAAGCGCTCAGGCGAGTTGCCCCGGGCTGGATGCGGCACCACACCCTGGCGGTAGCCATCGTGAGTGATCTGTGGGCGGGGCCCGTGCGGCCTGTCGGTCTGCGCAAGCTCGCCGAGTTCCTTGGAGTGGATCAATAGCGTTGCGAGAGTAGGACGTTACGTCCCTGTGGATCACTCCTATCCGGCGAGAGCATCGAGCATCCGGCGGGTTACTCAAAGGGGTGCGGCATGGCGACGGCAGCACAGCAAGAGGCAGCACGAACCGACCCGCTCGAACCGGTCCCCGTACCCGGATGCGGGATGTGCCTTGCGCTGGCCACGGCCCGTGAGATCTCTCGGGAAGCCGATGACCCGTGCTCCGTGGCGGTGCAGAACGAGGAGCTCCGCAACCACCCGCACCGCCGGGACGCGGCATGAGCGTGATCTCGGTGATGCGCTACATCACGTACGTCATGCGGCGGCATCCGTCCGCCGAGACGACCGCAACGGCGCGGTGCCTGAACCCTGACTGCAACTGGACCGCCGAGCCGACCGGGAACACGGATGTCTGCACCGACATGTGCATTCAGCACACGGGCCGCACCGGCCACATGGTGTTCCTAAGAGAGTTCTCGGAAGTCGCCGTGGTGGAGCGTGCCCAGTGACCGACGACAACGAGCACCAGGACCACGTACTCCCCAGCCGGCGGAGCGCGTTAGCCGTAACCCTCGGTGCGGTCGCATGGATTGGCATCGTCGCCTGCATCGTGGCCAAGGGGTGGGGCGCGTGATCCCGGCTGAGCAAGCCCGGGAAGTCCGCTGCGCTCTTCGGGAGATCGCTGCCGAGGAGGCGATGCGTAAGCCGCCCCCGCCGTTCCCTCCCGGCTCGGGCGGCATGTCCAGCCGTTCCCGGATGACCCTCCGGACCACGCGCGTGGTGATCGTTCGGCTGGCTCCCGGGGACTACGAGCTGTTCGCCCGGACCGGTGAGACCCGCGTGATTCGGTCGAACCGCCAGGGCCCGGTCATTCACCGCTCCGCAGCCGACCGAGCCCGGTTCCGCGCCCTCGGCTACTGGGACGGCTTCGGAGTCGAGTACCCGCCCTGCGAGTGCGCCCAGTGCCGTACTAGCCCGCCCTAGATTCCGTCCCTGCCGGGTTGGCCAACTCGCATTCCCCATGGCGCAAGGCCCCTGGTAGGGGCGGGCAAGCCCCCACTCCTCACGGGGTGGGTATTCAACCAGCAGTCACTACTCCACAAGGGAGCACAGCATGCCCAAGCACGGCGGTGGCACCGGATCAGGCCAGGGCGGCAGCCAGCAGGACGACGGCAGCAGCGGCAAGGGGCACGGCGGCGGCGGCACCGACACTGGCAGTGGCGGCAACTCGTCCGACGGCTCCGGCCCCGCGAAGAAGTAGAGGCTAATGACCAAGCGCAAAGAGGAGGTGGGCCCTTCGGGGCTCGCCTCTGCGCTCGTTGCTTCGGGCGCGCTGACATCAGACTGGCTGCATGCCTTCAAGGCAGTCCCCCGGGACATGTTCGTACCCGCACGCATCTGGCCGGGCATCGCAGCAGGTACTCGGCAGAACGCCTTGGTGGACCGAGACACGGACCCTGATGCGTGGCTCACCGCCGTGTACTCCGACATCCCCCTGACGACTCAGTGGGACGACGGCAATCACACTGGCGACGACGTAGGACGTACTCCTACTAGCTCCAACTCTCAGCCCCGCATGGTCTTTGGAATGCTGGGGGACGCAGACGTCCACAAGCCGCACAAGGCCATGGAGATCGGAGCCGGGACGGGGTGGAATGCGGGTCTCATGTCCTTCCGTCTCGGCTCCGAGAACGTCGTCTCGATCGAGTACGACCCAGAGGTCGCCAACGGCGCGATCAGCAACCTTCGGGACGCTGGGCTGTCTCCTCTGGTCATCGTGGGAGACGGACGGCTCGGCTACCCCGAGGGGGCCCCGTACGACCGGGTGATTGCCACATGCTCGATCGGGGAGGTCCCCTACGCGTGGGTCCAGCAGACCGTGGCCGGCGGGATCATCGTGGCCCCGTGGGGAACCGGGTACGGCGGTGAAGCCATCGCCCGGCTTGTCGTGGGCGACGGTACGGCGAGCGGACACTTCACCCGCTCCAGCGCCTTCATGCGCCTACGGCAGCAGCGTGCCGACCGGGCGCAGCATGACGCGTACCTCAAGGGCCGGGAGTGGCCCGCAGGCGGCGTCAGGAGCACCACGACGCTTTCCCCGGCCGACATCGACGGGTGGGTCGAACAGTTCGCGATCAGCCTGCGGGTACCGGGGACGTTCTGGTCCGTCGAGAACTACGACGATGGTTCCTACGTCGTGTGGTTCTACAGCGATGACACGCAGTCGTGGGCGTCCATCGACTACGTGCCCGGGGCGAGTGAGTACCTCGTTGTCCAGTCGGGTCCGCGTCGGCTCTGGGATGAGACGGAAGCCGCATACCGATGGTGGGAGGAGCAGGGCCGCCCGGACTTCGATCGCTTCGGGCTGACCGTCGATAGCAGCGGCGACCGTGCGTGGCTCGATACGCCGGACAACCTGACCCGGGTCTGAGCGCAAAAGCCCCGCCTACGGACTCGGCTCCGTGTGGCGGGGCTCCCCCATGTACTCAGAGGTATGCTCGTTCGCCCTCGATGGTGGTGAACATGGCGTCCGTGCGGTTCGGCAGCCCCGATTCACGGACGACGCGGGCGGCGTCGGCCACGTACTCGCCGACCTCCTCGCCGACGCCCAGCGGGGTCACCGAGAACGCGATCATCATGCGCGGGCCGCCTCACGGGCGCGGGCGGCGAGCACGCCGGCCGATTCGTCGCGCTTGAGCAGGCGGTCGCCGTAGAGCCCGCCGAAGGGGACCAGCGCCAGCAGGAAGAACAGCACGACCTTCTTCAGGGGCCACTTCGCCTTGAACCAGACGTCCAGCAGGAAGACGCCGTAGATGACGAACAGGATCCCGTGGATGACGCCGAGCGGCATCATCAGGTAGTCGATGTCCGAGATCCGGCTCAGCACCGAGCCGAAGATCAGCAGCGCCGGGAACGAGAGCGCCTCCGGTACGGAGATGAGGCGCAGCCGGTGCAGGGCGGAAGCGGTCTTGATGTCCACGTGGAACCTTCGGGATGGATGCCGGGGGTCCGTCCCAGTGTCTCAGCCGCCCCGGGTGATCTTGGCGCGGGGCCCGGCCCGGCGGATATCGGCCAACGGGCCCTGTTCGGTGCCGCCCGCTGCGGATAACGTCTTCCCGTGGCTCAGTTCCGACTCCAAGGCAGCAAGGTGCTCGCCGTCGACCTGACCGGGGACGCCGTGAAAGCGAAAAACGGCGCCATGGTCGCGTACGACGGCCAGATGGCCTTCAAGAAGATGACGGGCGGCGGCGAAGGCCTCCGCGGAATGGTGACCCGGCGGCTCACCGGCGAGCAGATGACCGTGATGGAAGTGCAGGGGCACGGCACCTGCTTCTTCGCCGACCGGGCGAGCGAGATCAATCTGGTCAATCTGCGCGGCGAGAAGCTGTACGTCGAGTCCAGCAACCTGCTGTGCACCGATGCGGGCCTGCGCACCGGCACCACCTTCACCGGCCTGCGGGGTGCGAGCACGGGCAACGGCCTGTTCACCACCACCGTCGAGGGCAGCGGGCAGGCGGCGATCGTGTCCGACGGCCCGGCGGTGGTGCTGCGCGTCAGCGCCCAGTACCCGCTCTCCGTGGACCCGGGGGCGTACATCGCGCACACCGGCAACCTCCAGCAGTCCTTCCAGTCCGGTGTGAACTTCCGCACGCTGATCGGCGAGGGCTCCGGCGAGGCGTTCCAGATCCGCTTCGAGGGCGAGGGCCTGGTCTACGTGCAGCCCAGCGAGCGCAACACCATCGGGGGCGACGTCTGATGCCGTTCCGCGAGATCAACTCGAAGATGGTCGAGGCCCAGGTCGTACCGGGGCAGAAGATGTACAGCCAGCGCGGCGCGATGCTCGCCTACCGCGGCGAGGTCTCCTTCACCCCGAGCCTGACCGGCGGCCAGGGCGGCGTGATGGGCATGATCGGGCGCCGGGTGGCGAACGAGCAGACCCCGCTGATGGAGGTCGAGGGCAGCGGCACCGTGATGTTCGGCCACGGCGGCCACCACATCCAGGTCATCAGCCTCACCGGCGAGACGCTCTACGTGGAGGCCGACCGGCTGCTCGCCTTCGACGGCACCCTGCAGCAGGGCACGATGTTCATGGGCGCGCAGGGCGGGGTCATGGGCATGGTCCGCGGCCAGGTGACCGGCCAGGGCCTGTTCACCACCACCCTCAAGGGCCACGGCTCGGTGGCCGTGATGGCCCACGGCGGGGTCATCGAGCTGCCGATCCACCCGAACCGCCCGATCCACGTGGACCCGCAGGCGTACGTCGCCCACCACGGCGAGGTCCGCAACAAGCTGTCCACGGCGCTGGGCTGGCGGGACATGGTCGGCCGCGGCTCGGGCGAGGCGTTCCAGCTGGAGCTGTCCGGCCAGGGCGCGGTGTACGTACAGGCCTCGGAGGAGAAGCTTTGAATCCTCCCCGCCCTGACGGGCGGGGATTCCTGGCTCACGCTGGCTACGGACCAGCGGCCCGTCAGCTCTTACACGATCAGCACCAGCCGGGTTGAGACCAGCCCGGACCAGCATCACGCGCGCGGAGTTCTTGTCCCTGGCGGACACGGCTCCACACGCGATGCAGGTGTATGTACGTTCAGAGAGAGGTAGTGCGTGCTTGGTTCTCGCTCCGCACTGCGCGCAGTCCATGGTGGTGTGCGCGGGATGGACAAGGTGCACGACGCGCCCGTGCTTGCGCGCCATGACGATCAGCTCGTGCTTGGTCGAACCGATCGCCGCGTCGGCGGCCTTACGGGCCATGGTCGACTTGGCAGGGAACTTCGGGCGGAAGTCCTCAACCGCCAGGACGTCGTGGTCGCGGACCACGGTTTTAGCCCACTTGCGGCCGATGTCCTGCCGCTGCCGGGCCACCTTCCTGTGCAGCTCCGCGGTCAGCCTCTTCGCCGCGTGGTAGCCCCTCGACCCGGGCTTGCCCCTCGCCGGTCTACGGCGCGCCACCATCCGCTCATAGCGGGCAAGCCCGGCAGCCGCTTTCTTCCCGCGTTCGGGGTGCGGGAGGTCATGGGCATCACTGGTGGTGGTCGCGGTCTCCCTCACACCCCAGTCGATCCCGATCACCGCACCCGTTTCCGGAAGCGGCTGCACTTCGGCTGGGACGACGAAGGAGGCGTACCAGTGGCCGAGGCTGTCACGGTAGATCCGCACCGACGACGGATCCGCCGGGAGGCGGCGGGACCACACCACCCTCAGAACGATGCCGGCCGCCAGGTGCAAGCGATCGTCCTTGATCCGGAATCCGCGCCGGGTGTAGTTGAGCGTCGGGTCGGCCTGGTGCTGCTTCTTGAACTTGGGCATCCCGGCCCGCTGCCTCGTCGGCAGCCTGCCCTTCTCGGCGTGGGCCTTCTTCGACCGAGCGCAGCATTCGTTCCAGACCCACCGGCACCACTTCCACTCACCCATCAACTTGGCGAGCGCGGTCGACGACACACGAAGCCGGTAGGTGAATCGGGCATGCCCGACTTCCTCCGCCTTTTGAGATGCCGTCACGCGACCAACCTGGACCAGCCCACTGACAACGCCAGAAAGCGCAGGTCACGGCAGATGCAAGCAGAACTCCGACGATCCGCACCTACGATGGCGGGACCCATTCCTCCCCGGGCTGAAGCCCGGAGCACCCTGGGAGAGACCCGGTGAACTTTGGTCCCGTGACCGGCGGACCGGGAGGTCCGACCGTCTTCGACCCGTACACCCTGCCGTCCGACGACAACGTCAACGCCTACACCTTCTGCGTGGAGCTCAAGGGGAGCCAGTGGTTCCTGCAGAAGGGCAAGATGATCGCCTACTACGGGCGCATCGAGTTCAACGGCATCGGCCACGGCCGGTTCGACCGGCTGCTGCGCACCAGCTTCCACTCGCCGCTGCACGCGAGCGACTGGGTGGTGGCCGAGGGCCAGGGCAAGATGCTGCTGGCCGACCGGGCCTTCGACGTGAACTCGTACGATCTGGACAACGGCAACCTGACCATCCGGTCGGGCAACCTGCTCGCCTACCAGCCCTCGCTCGCGCTGAAGCAGTCGATCGTCCCGGGCTTCCTCACCCTGATCGGGACCGGGAAGTTCGTGGCGGCCTCCAGCGGTCCGGTGGTGTTCATGGAGCCGCCGCTGCGCGTGGACCCGCAGGCGCTGGTGGGGTGGGCGGACTGCCCGTCCCCCTGCCACCACTACGACCACGGGTACATGGCGGGCGTGATCGGCGGCCTGCGCTCGCTGACGGGCGTCGGGGGCTCCTCGGGCGAGGAGCACCAGTTCGAGTTCGTGGGGGCGGGTACGGTGCTGCTCCAGTCCTCGGAGCTGCTGATGCCGGAGCAGGCGGTCGGGACCGTGGGCGCCGGCGCGGCCACGGGCAACGCGCAGGGCGTGCCCGGGCAGGGTGCGCACGGGCAGGGTGCGCACGGGCAGAGCGGCGTACCGCGGATGCCGGGGCAGCTGGGTGATCTCCAGAGGCGCTTCGGACTGTAGGAAACCTCTCACCCCACCGCATTTTTGTACGCATTTCAACTTCTTAGGTAGAGTTCTTTCATGGAGACCATCGAGACCGAGACGGCCACCCCCTGGCTGAACGACGCCGAGCAGTGCGCTTGGCGCACCCACCTGGACGTCAGCAGACTGCTGATGCACCAGCTGGAGAAGGACCTCCAGCCGTTCGGGCTCACCAACAACGACTACGAGATCCTCGTGAACCTCTCCGAATCCGAGGAACACCGGATGCGGATGAGCGATCTCGCGACGTCGACGCTGCAGTCCAAGAGCCGGCTCTCCCACCAGATCACCCGCATGGAATCGGCGGGCCTCGTCCGCCGCGTGAACTGCGAGTCCGACCGCCGCGGGCTCTACGCCGTCCTCACGCCCGAGGGCATGGAGATGATGCGCAAGGTCGCCCCGCACCACGTGGCGTCCGTCCGCCGGCACTTCATCGACCTGCTCCCGCCGGACGCCATCGCCGCGCTGCGCGCCGCGCTCAACCCGGTCGCCGAACACCTGCGCGCGGGCCGCGGCAAGGCCTGAGCCCCCCGGTCGCTCGGCGCGCCCTTCGCGGCGGGTCACCGGACAATGGTGACTACGCACTCGCTGCCGGCCCCGCCGAGCGACCGTAGGCGCACGTGGCCGGCCTGAGGAGGTCCCGTCATGCAGCGCCACACGTACGTTTCGGCGGCCGCGGCCGTGGTCCTGGCACTGGGAGGCCCGGTGGCCGCCGCGGCCACCGCCACGGCCGCCACCCCGACCATCCTGACCGCGGCCACGGCCGCACGCGTCGATGTGACCGCCGAGGCCGCGGCCGCGGCGGCCCTGAAGGCCAACCCCGGTGTCATCGAGTCCCTGGACCGCGACGGCGCGGTCTGGCACGTGGACGTCGTCAGCAAGGACGGCACCCACTCGGAGCTGGAGGTGGACGCCGCGAGCGGCAGTGTCACCAAGGAGAACCAGGACGACGACCAGCAGGCCGACGACTACGCCGCGCTGCTCGCCGCGAAGGTGACCGCCGAGCAGGCGATGAAGACGGCCGTGGCCGCCCACCCCGGCAAGGTCTGGTCGGTGGAGTGGGATGACGACGACAACAGTCGCGCCGCCACCTGGAACGTCGAGGTCAAGACGACCGACGGAAAGACCCAGAACGTCCACGTGGACACCGCCACGGCCAAGGTGGTCTCCTCCGACACCGACGACGACAACGACGACGGGAACAACTGAGCCCCGCGCGCCACACGTACGGAAGCCGCACCCCGTGGACGGGGTGCGGCTTCCGTATGCGGTCAGTGCTCACGGTCAGGCGTTGGGACGCTTTCCGTGGTTGGCCTTCTTCTTCTTGCGGGCTCGCTTCTTGTTGCCGCGCTTCGCCATGAAACCTCCCTGCGTTGGGGCATTCCGGGCGTTCGCCAGTCTATGACCGGCCCACGGGCTCCGCATCCGGTTCCGTCGGTTCCGTCGGTTCCGTCAGGGTCGTGAGCAGCGCGTCCGAGGCCGCGTACGGATCCAGCTCGCCCAGCGCGACCCGTGCGGCCAGCGCCTCCAGGTGGGCGTCGCCGTGCACGTCGGCCAGCCGGGCCCGCAGCGCGGTGATCGCGATGGTTTCCACCTCGCGCGCGGCCCGGGCCGTACGCCGCTGCGCCAGCACCCCGTGCTCGTCCATCCACGCCCGGTGCTTCTCCAGCGCCTCGACCAGCTCGTCGATGCCCGTACCGCGCGCCGCGACCGTCTTCACGATCGGCGGCCGCCAGTCGCCCTTGCCCCGGGACTCCCCCAGGCTGAGCATGTGGTTCAGCTCCCGGGCGGTGGCGTCCGCGCCGTCCCGGTCGGCCTTGTTCACCACGTAGACGTCGCCGATCTCCAGGATGCCCGCCTTCGCGGCCTGGATCCCGTCGCCCATCCCGGGGGCCAGCAGCACCACCGAGGTGTCGGCCTGCGCCGCGATCTCCACCTCCGACTGCCCGACCCCGACGGTCTCGACCAGGATCACCTCGCAGCCGGCCGCGTCCAGCACCCGGATCGCCTGCGGGGCCGCCCAGGCGAGTCCGCCCAGGTGGCCGCGGGTGGCCATGGAGCGGATGTACACCCCGGGGTCGGACGCGTGGTCCGACATGCGCACCCGGTCCCCGAGCAGCGCGCCCCCGCTGAACGGCGAGGACGGGTCGACGGCAAGGACGCCGACCCGCTTGCCGGCCTGCCGGTAGGCGGAGACCAGCGCCGAGGTGGTCGTGGACTTGCCGACGCCCGGGGAGCCGGTGAGGCCCACCACGTACGCGTTGCCCGTGAGCGGCGCCAGCGCCGCCATCACCTCGCGCAGCTGCGGGGACGCCCCCTCGACCAGCGAGATCAGCCGGGCGACCGCTCGCGGCCTGCCCTCACGGGCCTGGGCCACCAGCTGGGGGACGTCCACCGCCGTCATTCTTGCTGCGCTCCTTCGTTCTCGCGGGTCACTCGGGTCCCGCGGGTCTCGTACGGACAGGGGTGCGGGCGGCCGTCGGCCGCCCGCCCGCTACGGGACGCGGACGATCAGGGCGTCGCCCTGGCCGCCGCCGCCGCACAGGGCGGCCGCGCCGACCCCGCCGCCACGGCGCTTGAGCTCCAGCGCCAGGTGCAGCACCACGCGGGCGCCGGACATCCCGATCGGGTGGCCCAGGGCGATGGCGCCGCCGTTGACGTTCACCTTTTCCGGGGTCACGCCAAGGTCCTTCATCGACTGCACGGCGACCGCCGCGAAGGCCTCGTTGATCTCGATGAGGTCGAGGTCCTCGACGCCGAGGCCCTCCTTCTTCAGGGCGTGCAGGATCGCGTTGGAGGGCTGCGACTGGAGCGAGTTGTCCGGGCCCGCCACATTGCCGTGGGCGCCGATCTCGGCGAGCCACTCCAGGCCCAGCTCCTCGGCCTTGGCCTTGCTCATCACGACCACGGCGGCCGCACCGTCGCTGATCTGCGAGGAGGTGCCGGCGGTGATGGTGCCGTCCTTGGCGAAGGCCGGACGCAGCTTGCCGAGGGACTCGACCGTGGTCTCCGCCCGGATGCCCTCGTCCTGCGAGAACACCACCGGCTCGCCCTTGCGCTGCGGGATCTCGACCGGGGTGATCTCGGCCTCGAAGACGCCGTTCTTCTGCGCGGCCGCGGCGCGCTGGTGGGAGGTGGCCGCGAACGCGTCCTGCGGGGCCCGCTCGATGCCGAGGCGGCCGTTGTGCGTCTCGGTGGACAGGCCCATCGGAATGTTCTCGAAGGCGTCGGTGAGACCGTCGTAGGCCATCGCGTCGAGCATCTCGATGGCGCCGTACTTGAAGCCCTCGCGGGACTTCGGCAGCAGGTGCGGGGCGTTGGTCATGGACTCCTGACCGCCCGCGACGACGATGTCGAACTCCCCGGCGCGGATGAGCTGGTCGGCCAGCGCGATGGCGTCGAGGCCCGACAGGCACACCTTGTTGATGGTGAGCGCGGGCACGTTCATGGGGATCCCGCCCTTGACGGCGGCCTGGCGGGCGGGAATCTGGCCCGCACCGGCCTGGAGGACCTGGCCCATGATCACGTACTGGACCTGGTCGCCGGAGATCCCGGCCCGTTCCAGCGCGGACTTGATGGCGAAGCCGCCGAGGTCGGCACCCGAGAAGGACTTCAGCGAGCCGAGCAGTCGCCCCATGGGCGTGCGGGCCCCGGCGACGATCACTGACGTGGTGTTGTTCGTTCCGGACATGGAGCACAGCCCCTTGAAGATGAGGAGTGAACGAGGGTTTACCCGAATGTACTGAGCGGTACCCGTGCCGTCACCGGCGCGTCAGTGTGATCGCGCGCACGTTGCGTAACCGGCTCCGGTAGCGCTGCACTGTGTCCATGCTGACAAGAATCGACCACATCGGGATCGCCTGCTTCGACCTGGACAAGACGGTTGAGTTCTACCGTGCCACGTACGGCTTCGAGGTGTTCCACTCCGAGGTCAACGAGGAGCAGGGCGTCCGCGAGGCCATGCTGAAGATCAACGAGACCTCCGACGGCGGAGCCTCCTACCTCCAGCTCCTGGAGCCCACCCGCGAGGACTCCGCGGTCGGCAAGTGGCTGGCCAAGAACGGCGAGGGCGTCCACCACATCGCCTTCGGCACCGAGGACGTCCAGGGCGACTCGGAGGCCATCCGCGGCAAGGGCGTCCGCGTCCTCTACGACCAGCCCCGCACCGGCTCGATGGGCTCCTCGATCACCTTCCTGCACCCCAAGGACTGCCACGGCGTCCTCACCGAACTGGTCACGAGCAACCGTTCCTAGCCAGTGTGCGTGAGTGGGTCTTGGACCCACTGACGTTTACTGGGCGCATCCCGAACGGTTTTGGATGCGCTGGGTCTCCGCGTTCTCTTCTCGCTCGGCGGCACGTCTCTGGGGGCGTGGTCCGTTGCGGGTGGGCGGTTTCCCTCACGCCCCTGGGTGCCTGGTCCGGCCTGGGCGGTCCGATGCCCCACACGATCGCTCTGGTCGTGTGGGGGCGGTGCCGTCCGACGCCGGATTGGGTGTCCGAGGGCGCGTCGCCCGATCGCGATACCGGCGGCATCGTGACGGGACATCTTTCGACGGGGGGGGTGACCAGCGGCTTTTGCCAGTGCTGGCCTCCCCGCTTGGAGGTGTGGGCGGGATCGACTGCGACGATGGCGAGGCCGTGTTCGGCGGCCATCGAGGCGAGTCGGGCTTTGAGCTTGCCGGTCGGGATGCCGGAAAACAACCTGCCGGAACCGTTTCCTGCGGCCGTGCTTCTCGCGGGTCTTCTCAGCTGTGAAGTCGAGGTCTTCGATCGCTATGGCCTTGACACCGGTACTTTTCGTCCAGTGCAGCAGGCGGGTGAGGGCGTGGCGGATCTGGGCGTCGCGGTGATCAGCGGTGCCGGACAGGTCGTAGCGGAAGCGGTGTGGCTCGCCGATGGGGTTGCCGTGAGAGTCGAGCCGGTAGGCGGCGAAGTGGTCGGCGTTGGTATCGACGCCGACCATGCCGTTCGCGCATGCGGTGGCGAGGGGGATCGTCTGGACGACGGGGCGTTGCCAGGCTGCGGTCAGGTACCAGCGGCCGCGTGTGACGTCGAGGTGGATGCGGTAGGCCACGGCGCGGTTCGCGTCGATGCGGTCGGCCCATTCCGCGCCCCGGTGCGCGAACATGATCCGGGAGGTCAGGACGTACCGGCCGAGCTTGGCGTTGGCCAGGTGCGCGAGCGGGGACGGGAGCTTGATGCTGACCTCGCCGTCGGGGGCGACACGGATCGTCTCGTTCCCGAACCGCTTCCCGGACTCTCCATCAGCGGCGAGAAACCAGCGTTCGGCTTCCCAGCGGGCACGCCACTGCACCTCAGTGAGCTGGGCTTCGGCCAGGTGGTGCCGGCTGTTCACCAACCGCTTCCCACCCCGGACCACACGGACCCGACCGGACCGCCAGTCGGCCACAGCAGCCGCATGCCGCTCTTCCAAGGTCGCGAGGCGGCGGGACTTGTTAAACCACTCGCTCTTGGAGCGGTAGCCTCCCGCGGCACCCTTGGTTCCCTTCTCCCCGATCGGGAGGGCGAGGCGGTGGCGCAGTGTGTGGATGCCTGCGTCCAGGGTCTGGATGTGCGCGGCCTAGCAGCGGCGGGCGAGCGCCCACTGATCGTGGCTGGCTTTGGTGATCGCCCCGGCGATCCGCGACGACGACTCCCCCGTCAGCCCCCGCTTACGGGCCGCCCACGTCTCGGTGGAATGGTCGGGGCCATCCGCGCACCGCTGCTTGAGATCACGGGAAGCCTGAGCACCCTGATGCTCGCCCACCACCCGGAGGACTCCCTCATCCTCGACGCTCAGATGCTTCAGGCGGTCGCGTACCGCCACACCGGACGGACCAAGCGCCACAAACGACGGAGCGATAGTGCGCAACCGCTTGGCCGGATCAGCCATCGCCGACCGCCGCCTTCAGGGCCCTACCCGCCCGCATCCTGGCAGAGCCGTGTCCGCACGAAACCTTCGCCGACTCCTTGAAATTCACACACCCGACCGTAACGACACTCACCCAAATGGACCATCACTCACAAGAGTGGACCAAAGAATCAGCAGCTCCCTACCCAGACCAGTCAACTGCCCATCACTGACGCGACGGGCTTGCCTTACGGCGCGTCACTGGTTGTGGTGCGTCGCCGCGTCTCGTCGTCTCGCCGGTGTGGGGCGACCGAGTTTGCCGGCCCGCAGATTCGCCCTCAGCGTCATATAGGCGTCACACGTCTTCTTGATCACATGCTGGGCGGCCTGCGTGCCCGGCCCCCACCGCGCCTTGATCTCGGCGTAGCGCCGCCTCCTGCGCCGCCGTCGGCAGCTTGACCTGCACCACGAGCCTCACGTCAACGACGGTACGCTGCAGCTCGGACATACATATTCGAACACCGCAAATCGTCGCACCGTGGGTCCGAAGAGGGAGCTGCCACAGGGTCAGAGCCTGGGATACCCGCGAGAGCGCACTGATGTCCCGTTTCCCCGGCCGGTAGAGTGGCTTTGGCTCGGCCGGGGTTCGGTGCGGAGACGGGGTCGGGGCCTGCATCGCCCGACCCGGAATCTGACACCATTCCCCGGGGGCGTCGTTCAGCGGGCGGACGGTGCTCATTCGGTAGTGAGCTTGCGACCAGGGGACGGATGGGACCGCGCTGTGCGGGGCTACGAAAGCCAGGAGAGCCATCAGGCCGAGGCCGACCATCTCTCGCGCTTCGAAGCCGAGATGGAGCGGCTGAAGAAGGAACGCGGGAAGGCCGTCCAGCACGCCGATGACCTGGGGTACCAGGTCGAGGTGCTGCGCGCCAAGCTCCACGAGGTACGCCGCAACCTGGCGTCCCGCCCCGCCTACGACGGCGCGGACATGGGGTACCAGGCGGAGCAGCTGCTCCGCAATGCCCAGATCCAGGCCGACCAGATGCGGTCCGACGCCGAGCGCGAACTGCGCGACGTACGGGCGCAGACCCAGCGCATCCTCCAGGAGCACGCCGAGCACCAGGCGCGCCTCCAGGCCGAACTGCACGCCGAGGCCGTCAACCGCCGCCAGCGCCTGGACCAGGAGCTGAGCGAGCGCCGCCAGACGGTGGAAGCCCACGTCAACGAGAACGTGGCCTGGGCCGAGCAGTTGCGCGCCCGCACCGAGGCGCAGGCCCGCCGGCTCATGGACGAGTCCCGCGTCGAGGCCGAGCAGACCCTGAACACCGCCCGCGCCGAGGCCGCCCGGGTCGCCTCCGAGGCCACCCGCCGGCTCGCCTCCGAGAACGAATCCGCCCGCGCCGAGGCCGAGTCGACGCTGCTGCGCGCCCGCAAGGAGGCCGAGCGGCTGCTGACCGCCGCCTCCGCGCAGGCCCAGGAGGCCACCGAGCACGCGGAGCGGCTGCGCTCCACCACCTCCGCCGAAGCCGAGCAGACCCGCCGCCAGACGATGGACCTGGGCCGGGTCGCCGAGCAGCGCACCCAGGAGGCCGAAGGGGCCCTGCGCGAGGCGCGCGCGGCCGCGGAGAAGCTGCTGGCGGAGGCCAAGGAGAGCGCCGCACGGCAGCTCGCCTCGGCGGAATCCGTCAACGAGCAGCGCACCCGTACGGCCAAGGAGCAGGTGGCCCGCCTGGTCGGCGAGGCCAACAAGGAGGCCGAGACCCTCAAGGCCGAGGCGGAACAGGCGCTCGCCGACGCCCGCGCGCAGACCGAGCGGCTGCGCGCCGAGGCCGGCGAGCAGGCCCGTACCGCGGCGGCCGAGGACACGGCGGCCCAGCTCGCGAAGGCGGCCCGCACCGCCGAGGAAGTACTGAACAAGGCCTCGGAGGACGCCCGCGCCACCACCCGGGCGGCGTCCGAGGAGGCCGAGCGGATCCGCGGCGAGGCCGAGGCGGAGGCCGAGCGGCTGCGCGCCCAGGCCGCGACCACGGCCGATGAGCTCAAGGGCGCCGCGAAGGACGACACGGAGGAGTACCGGGCCCGTACGGTCGAGCTCCAGGAGGAGGCCCGCCGGCTGCGCGGCGAGGCCGAGCAGCTCCGCGCGGAGGCCGTCGCCGAGGGCGAGCGAATCCGCGGCGAGGCCCGCCGCGAGGCGGTCCAGCAGATCGAGGAGGCGGCCCGCACCGCCGAGGAACTGCTGGGTAAGTCCCGGGCCGACGCCGACGAGGTGCGCTCCGGAGCGAACGCCGAGAGCGAGCGGGTCCGCGGCGAGGCCGTCGAGCGCGCCACCACCCTGCGCAAGCAGGCCGAGGAGACCCTGGAGCGGACCCGCGCCGAGGCCGAGCGGCTGCGCGCGGAGGCCGAGGAGGAGGCGGAGTCCGTACGGGCCGAGGCGGACGCCGCGGCGGCCGTGCGGCGCGAGGAGACCGAGCGGGCGCTGTCGGCGAAGCGTGCGGAGGCCGACGAGGAGCTCGTCCGGCTGCACACCGACGCCGAGGGACGCCTGGCGACCGCCGAGCAGACGCTGCGCGACGCCCGGGGGGCCGCCGAGAACATCCGCAAGGAGACCACCGAGGAGAGCGACCGGCTGCGCGCCGAGTCGGCGGAGCGGATCCGCGCACTGCAGACGCAGTCGGAGGCGGAGGCCGACCAGCTCCGCACCGACGCCGCCGAGGACGCCGGCCGGGCCCGCGCGGAGGCCGAGCAGGCCGCGGTGCGGCTGACCGGCGAGGCCGAGGCCGAGGCGGAGCGGCTGCGCTCCGAGGCGCAGGAGACCGCGGACCGGCTGCGCACGGAGGCCAAGGCCGCCGCCGAGCGGGTCGCGCAGGAGGCCGCCGAGGCGCTGGCCGCCGCCCAGGAGGAGGCCGCCCGGCGCCGCCGGGAGTCCGAGGAGACCCTTGCTTCGGCGCGTACGGACGCGGAGAGCGAGCGGGCGCAGGCCCGGGAGGAGAGCGAGGAGCTCCTCGCCCAGGCCCGCAAGCGTTCCGAGGAGGCCACGGCCGAGGCGGTCTGGCTGACCGAGGAGGCCGAGCGGCGCGCGTCCGAGGTGGTCGCGGCGGCCGAGGCCACCGCCCAGCAGGTGCGCGACGCCGTGGCCGGGCTGCACGAGCAGGCCGAGGAAGAGGTCGCGGGGCTGCGCAGCGCGGCCGAGCACGCGGCGGAGCGTACGAAGACGGAGGCCGAGGAGGAGTCCGGCCGGGTCCGCGCCGACGCGTACGCGGAGCGGGAGCGGGCCACCGAGGACGCCAACCGGATCCGCAGCGAGGCGCGCACCGAGACGGACGCGGCGAAGGCGCTGGCCGAGCGGACGGTCGGCGACGCGATCGCCGAGGCCGAGCAGCTGCGCACGGACACCGCGGAGTACGCGCAGCGGGTGCGCACGGAGGCCACCGACGCGCTGGCCGCCGCCGAGCGCGACGCGGCCCGTACGAAGGCCGACGCCCGGGACGACGCCAACCGGATCCGCGGCGAGGCGGCGGAGGCCCTGGAGGCCGCGCGCGCCGAGGGCGGCCGGATCGTCGCGGAGGCGACGGCCGAGGCCGAGCGCCTCACCGAGGAGACCCGCGCGGCGAACGAGGCCACGATCGGCGAGGCGGCGGCGGAGGCGGCGCGGCTCACGGCCGAGGCCGAGGCCGCCGCCGAGGCGACCCGTACCGAGGCCGCGGGCACGCTGGACGAGGCCCGCTCCGAGGCGAACCGGCTGCGCACGGAAGCGGCCGAGCAGGCGGACCGGCTGATCTCCGAGGCCACCACGGAGGCCGAGCGGCACACCGAGGAGACCCGCGCGGCCAATGCGCTGACGGTCGGTGAGGCCGAGGCCGCGGCCGAGGCGCTGCGGGCCGAGGCGGCCGCCGCCCTGGAGCAGGCGAAGGCGAAGGCGGAGCGGCTCACGGCGCAGGCGGCGCAGACCCTGGCCGGGGCCGAGCGGGACGCGACGGGGATCCTCATCGACGCGCGCACCGAGGGCGACCGGCTCGTCGAGGAGACGCGCACGGCCAACGAGGCCACCGTCGGCGAGGCCGCGGCGGAGGCGGACCGGATGCGCGCCGAGGCGGCGCGGACCCTGGACGACGCCCGCGCGGAGGGCGGCCGGATCATCGGCGAGGCCACCGCGGAGGCGGACCGGGTCACGGTCGCGGCGAACGAGACCCTGGCGAGCGCCGAGCGGGAGTCCGAGCGGACTCTGGACGAGGCGCGCGCCGAGGCGGGCCGGATCCGTACGGAGGCCGCCGAGCAGGCGGACCGGCTGGTCGGCGAGGCCGTCGCGGAGGCGGACCGGCTCACCGAGCAGACCCGCAAGGACACCGAGCGCACGGTCGGCGAAGCGGCGAACGAGGCCGAGCGGCTGCGGGCCGAGGCCTCCGAGGCGCTGTCCTCGGCGCAGGAGCACGCGACCCGTACCCGGTCCGAGGCCGAGCGGGTCAAGGCCGAGGCCGCCACCGAGGCGGAGCGGATCCGGGGCGAGGCGCGCAGCGAATCGGAGCGGGTGCTGGACGAGGCCCGCGAAGAGGCCAACAAGCGCCGCAGCGAGGCCGCGACCCAGGTCGACCGGCTCATCACGGAGGCCTCCTCGGAGGCCGAGAAGCTCACCGGGGACGCGCAGAAGCAGGCCCTGGCCGCCACGACGGCGGCCGAGGAGCAGGCGGACGCGATGGTCGACGCGGCGCGCAAGGAAGCCGCGCGGATCGCCTCGGAGGCGACCCTGGAGGGCAACTCCCTGGTGGAGAAGGCCCGTCAGGACGCCGACGAACTGCTGGTCGGGGCGCGCAGCGACGCGTCGGCCATAAGGGACCGGGCGGAGGAGCTGCGCGGCCGCGTCGAGACGGAGGTCGAGGAGCTGCACGAGCGGGCCCGCCGGGAGTCGGCCGAGCAGATGAAGTCGGCCGGCGAGCGCGTGGACAAGCTGGTGCGGGCGGCGACCGAGCAGAGCGTCGAGGCCGACGCGAAGGCCAAGGAGCTGGTGTCGGACGCGAGCAGCGAGGCGAGCAAGGTCCGCATCGCCGCGGTGCGCAAGGCGGAGGCGCTGCTCAAGGAGGCCGAGCAGAAGAAGGCCGAGCTGGTCCGGGCCGCCGAGGGCACTCTCGCGGAGGCGACGGCGGAGGCCGAGCGGCTCGTCGAGGAGGGCCGGCGCGAGCTGGAGGTACTCGTGCGCAGGCGCGAGGACATTCAGGCGGAGATCTCCCGTGTCCAGGACGTTCTTGAGGCGTTGGAATCATTCGAGGCGCCTTCGGGTGGCGGAAAGCCCGGGGTCGGCGGCCAGGGCGCGGGGGGCGTGAAGGCCGGTGCGACAGCGGGTTCCACTCGTTCGGGTGGCAAGACGTCAGAGGGCTAGTCAGCACGCTCGACTCTGTGCCCCTGATGGAGGTTCAGGCGAACGAGTGACAAGCATTCTGTCGCCTTGCCACTCAAAAGGGGTGTCATTGTCCAGATCAAACGCGGATTGACTCGATGACACGCCGTCCTGGCGCCTAGGATTCCCCTTAACACCTAACACCTCGCGTAGCACCTCATCGGTCTCATTCGACAGGAACCCCATGAGCGACACATCCTCCCCCTTCGGCTTCGAGCTCGTGCGGCGTGGTTACGACCGCGGTCAGGTGGACGACCGCATCACCAAGCTGGTCTCCGACCGTGACAGCGCCCTCGGACGTATCAACTCTCTGGAAAAGCGGATCGAGGAGTTGCACCTCGAGACGCAGAACGCCCAGGCTCAGGTGAACGACGCCGAGCCGTCGTACGCCGGTCTCGGCGCCCGGGTCGAGAAGATCCTGCGCCTGGCCGAGGAGGAGGCGAAGGACCTCCGTGAGGAGGCCCGTCGCGCGGCCGAGCAGCACCGCGAGCTCGCCGAGTCGGCAGCCCAGCAGGTGCGCAACGACGCCGAGTCGTTCGCCGCCGACCGGAAGTCGACCGCCGAGGACGAGGGCGTTCGGATCGTCGAGAAGGCCAAGGGCGACGCCGCGTCCCTGCGCACCGAGGCCCAGAAGGACGCGGCCTCCAAGCGCGAGGAGGCGGACGCGCTCTTCGAGGAGACCCGCGCCAAGGCCGCCCAGGCCGCCGCGGACTTCGAGACCAACCTGGCCAAGCGCCGCGAGCAGTCCGAGCGCGACCTGGCCGGCCGTCAGGCCAAGGCCGAGAAGCGTCTCGCGGAGATCGAGCACCGTGCCGAGCAGCTCCGCCTGGAGGCCGAGAAGCTCCGTACGGACGCCGAGCGCCGCGCCCGCCAGACCGTGGAGACCGCGCAGCGCCAGGCCGAGGACATCGTGGCCGACGCCAACGCCAAGGCCGACCGGATCCGCAGCGAGTCCGAGCGCGAGCTGGCGGCGCTCACCAACCGCCGCGACTCGATCAACGCGCAGCTCACCAACGTCCGCGAGATGCTCGCGACGCTGACGGGTGCCGCGGTCGCCGCCGCCTCCGCGCCGATCGACGACGAGCCGGTCACCCGCGGCGTTCCGGCGCAGCAGAGCCGCTAGTCACCAACTGCCGAGGGCCCTTCGTCACCCGTGAGAGGTGGCGTGGGGCCCTCGGGCGTTCTAGCGTGGCGGAATGATCGAGCTTGAGGGCCTTACGAAACGATTCGGCGCGAAAACCGCCGTGGACAACCTCAGCTTCCAGGTCAGACCGGGGGTGGTCACCGGCTTCCTCGGCCCCAACGGGGCGGGCAAGTCCACGACCATGCGCATGATGCTCGACCTCGACAACCCGACCAGCGGTACGGTCCGGATCGACGGGAAGCACTACCGGGACCTGCCGGAGCCGCTGAAGTACATCGGGGCACTGCTGGACGCGAAGGCGATGCACGGCGGCCGCAGCGCGTACAACAACCTCCTCTGCCTTGCGCAGTCGAACCGGATCCCCGAGAGCCGGGTCGCGGAGGTGTTGGACCTGGTGGGGCTGACGCCCGTCGCCAAGAAGAAGTCGAAGGGATTCTCGCTGGGTATGGGCCAGCGGCTCGGCATCGCCTCCGCGCTGCTCGGCGACCCGGAGATCCTGATGTTCGACGAGCCCGTCAATGGTCTGGACCCGGAGGGAATTCTCTGGATCCGCAATCTTATGAAGGGGCTCGCGGCGGAGGGAAGGACGATCTTCGTTTCTTCCCATCTGATGAGCGAAATGGCCCTGACCGCAGAGCATTTGGTCGTCATCGGACAGGGAAAACTGCTGGCCGACCTGTCCATGGCGGATTTCATCCAGCAGAACTCCCGCAGTTACGTGCGCGTCCGCACGCCGCAGCAGGAACGGCTGAAGGACGTCCTGCACGGGGCCGGGATCGACGCGATCAGCGTCCCGGCCACCGGCGCCCTGGAGATCGACGGCGTGGAGTCGGAACAGCTCGGCGAGCTCGCCGCCCAGCACCAGATCGTGCTGCACGAACTCAGCCCGCAGCGGGCTTCACTGGAGGAAGCGTTCATGCGGATGACGGCGGACTCCGTCGAGTACCACGCCCACGCACCGGGCATGGCCCCCGACAATCCGGCCCGGCCGGCCGACGTCCCCGCCTGGGGCGCCGGCTACGAAGCGACGCGCAAGGGCGGCGAGTAACCATGTCCTCCTTCCCCGCCATCCTCCAGTCCGAGTGGACCAAGATCCGCACGGTCGCCTCCACCAGCTGGACGCTCGCCCTCGTCTTCCTCGTCACCGTCGGGTTCGCCGTGCTCTTCAGCGCCACGTTCGACCCGAACGACCTGGACGCGGCCCAGCGGGCCGCCTTCGACCCCACCGCGACGAGCCTCAGTTCGATGGAGCTTGGGCAGCTGGCCATGATCGTCTTTGGTGTGCTGGTCGTGAGCACCGAGTACAGCACGGGCATGATCCGCACCTCGCTGGCCGCCGTACCCCGCCGGGAGCACTTCCTGCTCGGCAAGATGGCAGTCGCGACTGCGCTGGCCCTGGTCGTGGGGCTGCTGACCAGTTTCGTGTCGTTCTTCCTCACCCAGGCGCTCCTCGGTGACCTCGGCATCGGGATCGGCGAGGAGGGCGTGCTGCGCGCCGTGACCGGCGCCGGCCTGTACCTGGCGCTGCTGGCCCTCTTCTGCATGGGCGTGGCGGCCATGCTGCGCAGTTCGGTCGCTGCCATCAGCGTCCTGGTCCCGTTCTTCCTGATCGTCTCGAACCTCCTCGTGGGTTTCGAGGCGACCCGTACGGTCGGCCAGTACCTGCCGAGCATTGCCGGGGGGAGGATCATGCAGGTCGTGCCCGACGCCCTCGGGTCCTTCGAGACCCCGTACGGCCCGTGGGGCGGCTTCGGGATCATGGTGCTGTGGGTACTCGCCGCGGTGGCCGGAGGCCTGCTGGTCCTCAAGAAGAGGGACGCCTGACGTACTACGGGGGATCCCCGGGTCGGTTCTCAGGGGTAGCTCAGGGTCCGGGACGACGTGGAACCGCAAGGGACTGGATATCCTCTTAACCCTTACGCGGGCGAGAGTCGTCCCGGCCTGGCAAGGGGCAGCAAAGATGATCGAGGCAGTCGGCCTGACCAAGCGCTTCGGCGCGAAGACCGCTGTCGACGACCTTTCCTTCCAGGTCAAGCCCGGTCACGTGACGGGATTCCTGGGGCCCAACGGCTCCGGGAAGTCCACCACCATGCGCATGATCGTCGGCCTGGACCGGCCCACCGCCGGCCAGGTCACGATCAACGGCCTGCCCTTCCGCGAGCTCGCGAACGCCCAGCGGCACGTCGGGGCCCTGCTCGACGCCAAGGCCGTCCACGGCGGCCGCCGGGCCCGCACCCACCTGCTGTCGATCGCCCAGCTCTCCGGGATCCCCGAGAAGCGGGTGGACGAGGTGCTGGGCGTCGTGGGACTGCAGGACGTGGCCCGGCAGCGTGCCAAGGGGTTCTCGCTCGGCATGGGCCAGCGGCTCGGCATCGCGACCGCCCTGCTCGGCGACCCCCAGGTGCTGCTCTTCGACGAGCCGGTCAACGGCCTCGACCCCGAGGGCATCCTCTGGGTCCGCAATCTGATGCGCCGGCTCGCCTCCGAGGGCCGCACCGTCTTCGTCTCCTCCCACCTCATGAGCGAGATGGCGCTGACCGCCGACCACCTGATCGTGATCGGCCGGGGCCGGCTGCTCGCCGACATGGGCACCCAGGACTTCATCACCCACAATTCGGCCGGATTCGCCCGGGTCCGCACGGCCGACACCGACCCGGGCGGCTGGGACACCCTCGGCTCCGTCCTCACCAAGGCGGGCGGCCGGGTCCTCCGGGAGCCCGCCGGGGCGCTGCGGGTGACCGGGCTGGAGCTGCCGCAGATCTCCGACCTCGCGCACGCGGCCGGCGTACGGCTGTGGGAGCTGTCGCCGCACCGGGCCTCGCTGGAGGAGGCCTACATGCGGATGACCCAGTCCTCCGTCGAGTACACGTCCACCGAGGACCCGCGCGCAGAGCTCTGGGAGCCCGAACCGCTGAGCGTCCCGAAGTGGGAGGAAGAAGAGGCGGCCGAGGCCCTCCAGGTCCCGCAGGCGGGCTTCTTCGCGCCCCCGCCGCCCGGGACCGGCGGCCGGCCGTTCCTGATGCCCGGGAGCCCCGGTGAGCTCGCCGGCCCCGAGACCGAGCGCCCGCCCGGGACCGGGCACTCCCCCGGAGCCACGCACTCCCCCGACCCCGTACGCACCCCCGCGCAGAAGCCCGAGGACACCCGATGACCGCCCCGACGACCGCGACCGCCGGGGACCAGGGCCCGGCGGGCTACACCTCGCCGCTGCCGGCCCCCCGGCCGCACCTGGGGCACGCGCTGGCCTCGGAGTGGACGAAGCTGACCTCGGTGCGCTCCACGATGTGGACGCTCGGCTCGCTGGTGCTGCTCGTCGTCGGCATCGGCGGCACGGTCATCGTGCAGACCCGGTCCCTGGACTACGAGCAGATGCCGTTCATCGCCCCCGCCCTCTTCGGACTGCTGGTCGGGCAGCTCGCGGTGATGGTGCTCGGAGTGCTGACGATCACCTCCGAGTACGGCACCGGCCTGGTCCGCACCACCTTCACGGCGGCCCCCGACCGGTACCGGGTGCTCACCGCGAAGTACCTCGTCTTCGGCCTCACCGCGTTCCTCACCACCGCCGGGTCGGTCTGCCTGGTGGGGCTGGCCGCGTCGATCCTGCGCGACGGCCCCGACGCCGGGCCGCACCCGCCTTCCGAGTGGGCCTCCGGGCTCGTGGGCAGCCTGTACGTCACCCTGCTCGGGGTACTGGCCCTGGCGGTCGGGGCGCTGGTGCGGCACTCGGCGGGGGCGATCGCCGTGATGCTCGGCGTCGTCACGCTGCCGCCGGTGATAGGGGCGGTGCTCAGCATCTGGGAGGCCGTCGCCCCGGTCGGCCGGACTCTGCTCCAGTACAACGCGCCGGTGGCGATGATGGAGCTGTTCGGCATGCCGACCAACACCGCCTCCGACCCGGCGGCCGGCGAGATGGTGATCCCGGGCAGCATGAGCCACATGGCGCTGATCCTGGTGGTGACGGGCGCCGCGATCGCCGCCTCGTACGTGGTGGTCGGCCGCCGGGACGTCTAGGCCGCTGCCGGCCGGCGCCGGTTAGTACTTGGGAGCGTTGCGGGACCGCTGCACCTTGGAGGCGCGGCGGTCCTTCGCGTTCCAGCAGGCCTTGTGCCAGTGCCGGCGGTCGTCGACCCCGCCGTACTCGGGCCAGGCCACCAGGTGCGGGGTGCCGGAGGGGATCTCCTGGTCGCAGCCGGGGCAGCGGTAGCGCTTGCCCGCGGCGCTCGCGCCCGCGACGTGCCGGACCTTCCAGTCCTCGCCCTGGTACTCCTCCGTGCGCTCCAGGCCGTACCGGTCCAGACTGCCCGGGCCCGAGCCCTGGTCCGAACGATCGGCTGGATTCTCGCCGCCCCTGGGGCGGTTGTGGCGCGGTGACACGTATACCTCACGGATGGGCGGACGGCAGTGACTTTCTCCCAGACTACGCGCAGCGAGACCGGGTACCCGCAGGGTGGCCGAAGACGACCGTAGTACTGGGCGGCCGGTTGGCGCGACTGGCCTGACAATCCCAATAACTTTCCGGTCAGGCCGTGCCTTTGGCACGTGTCAGACGTTGTTGCCAATGAGGAGAACGGTCCGCCTGGGGGAGGCCGCGTCAGCCGCGAGGAGGCTAAAGGCGATGCGCGTAGGAGCATTTGTACTGGCTGCCCAGTTCCCGGGCCAGGGACAGGGCGAGGCACTGCACCGGGCGGTGCGGACCGCCGAGGTGGCCGAGGAGGCCGGACTCGACTCGGTCTGGCTCGCCGAGCACCACTTCGTCCCGTACGGGGTCTGCCCGTCCGCGGTGACGCTGGCGGCCCTGATGCTGGGCCGCACCCGGCGGCTGCGGGTGGGCACGGCGGTGAGCGTGCTGCCGAGCACCCACCCCGTGACCCTGGGCGAGCAGGCGGCCCTGCTGCACCTGACCTCGGAGGGGCGGTTCACCCTGGGGGTGGGCCGGGGCGGTCCCTGGGTGGACCTGGAGGTCTTCGGCGGCGGGCTCGACGCGTACGAGAACCGCTTCCCGGAGGACCTGGACCTGCTGCGCCGCTGGCTGAGCGAGCCGCGCGTGGGTGCGCCCGGGGCCGAGGCCGGCGGCCGGCACGGCTTCCGCGAAGTGGCCGTCGTACCGCGGGCGTCGGAGGCGCTGGACGGGGACGGTACTGGGCCGGAACTGATCGTCGCCTGCACCTCTCCCGGCTCGGTACGGCTGGCCGCGGAGCGCGGACTGCCGATGCTGCTGGGCATGCACTGCGGGGACGAGGACAAGGCCGCCATGGTCGAGCTGTGGCGGCGTACGGCGCGGGCCGCGGGGCATTCGCCCGAGGCCGGCCACGTGTCGGCCGGGGTGTGCCAGCTGGCGGACCGGACTGCCGACGCCCGGGAAACGCTGCTGAAGGCGATGCCGGGCTGGCTCAAGCAGGGCCTGGACGCACACGTCACGGTGGACGGACGGCAGCGGGCGATGCGCGACCCGGTCGCGTACACCGAGCTGCTGTGCGATCTGCACCCCGTGGGCACGCCCGAACTGGCGGCAGACCGGCTGGCGGCCACGTCGGAGCGTACGGGCATCACGCGGTTCGCCCTGCTGACGGAGGGATCGGGCGACCTCGCCGCGACCGAGGAGAACCTCCGGCGACTCGGCGCCGAGGTGGTCCCCCGGCTCGGCTGAGACCAGGGCTGCCGCTCCGTTGGCACCGGAGCGGCAGCGAGGTACCGGTCGTGCGGCGATACGGTCGTACGGCGGTGCGGAGGTGCTGGTCGTGCGGAGGTGCTGGTCGTGCGGTCGTGCCGGTGGTGCGGTCTTCCTGCTAACAGTCGCGCATTTCGGGCGACTGGTTGAGCAGCTGACCACGGATCGAAGTGAACTTGGCCAGCCGGTCGTCCACCGAGGAGTCCAGCGGGAACACCGCTACCCGGTGGCAGTTCTGGAATGCCAGGCGCACTCCGAAGTGGCGCTGCAGCGCACCCCGTATCGCGTCACTCGCGAGGGCGCGCAGCAGCTGGCCACGCGCCTGCTCGTCCGGCGGCGGCGTCTGGTTGTCGGCGAACTGTCCGCCGTCCACCTTGAGCTGGGCCACCAGCGAGCTGATCATCTCCCATGCGTAGGGCAGGGAGGTCCGGACGCAGTCGACGAAAGCGGCTTCGTCGACCTCGCCTCGCTCGGCCTGTTCGAGTAGGGCCGGTGAGACGTCGAGCGACATGGGTTCTCCTCTCGCGACTCCGGCCGATTGGGTTGCCGGAGCCTTACGGGCAGGGAGGGAGATCGCGACGCAGTGTGCACGTGTCGCAACCTCCCGCTCACCACGGTAGGCGCCCGGTGGGTACCGCACCAGGAGAATGCGCATACAACGCGCCATCCTCGAACGGGGCTTTCGGGGGCGAATCGCGTGCAGGCCCGTCGGTCGAGTAGCGTTGCCGACCATGCGTCTCGTCATTGCCCGCTGCTCCGTCGATTACGCGGGCCGGCTCACCGCCCATCTGCCCTCGGCACCCCGTCTGATCCTCGTGAAGGCCGACGGCAGTGTCTCGATCCACGCGGACGACCGAGCGTACAAACCGCTCAACTGGATGTCGCCGCCGTGCACCCTCAAGGAGGGGACCGGTGACGACGCCGGCGTCTGGACCGTCGTCAACAAGGCTGGCGAGAAGCTCATCATCACCATGGAGGAAGTCCTCCACGACTCTTCGCACGAACTGGGGATCGACCCGGGTCTGATCAAGGACGGGGTCGAGGCCCACCTGCAGGAGCTCCTGGCCGACCGGATCGACACCCTCGGCGAGGGCTACACGCTGATCCGCCGCGAGTACATGACCGCGATCGGGCCGGTCGACATCCTGTGCCGGGACGCCTCCGGCGCGACGGTGGCGGTGGAGATCAAGCGCCGCGGCGAGATCGACGGCGTCGAGCAGCTCACCCGCTACCTGGAACTCCTGAACCGCGACCCGCACCTGGCACCGGTCAAGGGCGTCTTCGCGGCCCAGGAGATCAAGCCCCAGGCCCGCGTCCTGGCGAACGACCGCGGCATGGACTGCGTCGTCCTCGACTACAACGCGATGCGCGGCATCGAGGACGACAAGCTCCGCCTGTTCTAGGCGGCGGGGCGGGGCGGCGGCGACTGCCGGCCGCCCCGGCGGCGGGGGGACGGGCCCTCAGGGGGCCGTGTTCTCCGTCCCGCCCGTGCCGCCCGTGCCGCCCGTGGTGGTCTCCGGTTTCTCGGTCGGCTCCGTGTGCGTGGCGCTCGGCGACACGGAGACGGACGCGGAGGGGCTCGATGAAGCCGGCGGGGTGCTCTCCGACGGGGCCGAGCTCGTCGCCGACGACGGAGGCGGGTTCGCCGGGCTCGACGTCTGCGGGGTCGACGTCGGCTTGGCCGAAGGGGACTTGCGCGGCGACGGGGTCGTGCCCGGCGCCTGCGTGGTGGGGGACGAGGCTTCCGGCTCCGGCGAGGGAGCGTTTCCGCTCGGATCGGGAGTGCTCGGCTGCGACTGCGCGTCCTCCGAGCTCGGGGCCGTGGAGACCGCCGGCGCCTGCGCCGGCGGCGCCTCGTCCTCGGTGGTCATCGCCAGTGCGACCACCGTGCCCAGCACTACGACGGTCACCGCCCCGGCCGCGGCCAGCAGCAGCGGCTTGCGGCCGGCCTTCGGCTTCGGCTCGGGCAGCGCCCTGGGCGCGGGGGCCGGCTCGGGGCTGAGGGGGAAGGCGTCCTCGAACACCTCGGCCAGGGTCGAGGGCGCGACGGAGCCCGCCGGCGCCACCGCGGGCACCACCGTCGTGAAGGCGTCCTGAGCCCGCGTCGCCGCACGCTCGGACGCCGGGGCGGCGAGGGCCTTCGACAGGGTCGCCCGAGTCACGGGGGGCGAGGGGACCACCGGAGCAGTGAGAGCCCCGGGAGCGGACGGCGTCCCCGGGCCGACGGGAGCACCGGGAGCACCGGCCTCCGGCAGAGTCCCGGCAGCACCGGCAGCCGACGGGTTCCCGGCAGCACCGGCAGCACCGGGGGCGCCCGGAACCCGGGGACCCCCAGGAAGCAACGGAGCCCCGGCAGGCCCAGGAGCGCCGGGAGCAAGCAGAGCCCCGGGAACCCCAGGAACCCCAGGAACAAGCGGAGTCCCGGCAGCACCGGCAGTCGGCAGAGTCCCGGCAGCACCGGCAGCACCCGGAACCCGGGGACCCCCAGGAAGCAGCGGAGCCCCGGCAGCCCCAGGAACGCCGGGAGCAAGCGGAGTCCCAGGAGCCCCGGCAGCCCCAGGAACACCGGGAGCAAGCGGAGTCCCAGGAGCTCCGACGGCCCCCGGACCGCCGGGAATCCCGGGGAACAGCGGGGCCTCGGCAGCCCCAGGAGGCAGCGGAGTCCCGGCAGCGCTAAGAAGCCCGGCAGCACCAGCAGCCTCGGGAGCCCCAGGAATCCCGGGAAGGCCAGGAGCCGCCGGAGTCCCGGCACCGCCCGGAGCCGGCGGAAGGCCCGGACCGCCGGGACCCGACGGGACAGCAGGGGCACCAGGGGCACCCGCGACCGGCACCCCGCCCAAGGCCCCCGCGGCCGGCTGACCCGGCCCCGCCGGCCTCGCGACTCCCCCGCCCGCAGCCGCAGCCGCGGCGGGCGGAGCCAGTCGCAGCGGCGGCGATACCTGGACCTCCGCCGCCTCCCGGTCGGTGACCAGGGCCAGTGCCCGACGTCCGGCCACGGTCCCCCGCTTGTCGGCCAGCGCGCCGCGCAGCCCGATCGAGGCCTCCAGCTCGGCCCGCGCCCGGTCGAGCCGGCCCTCGCACAGGGCCAGTACGCCCAGCTCGTGGTGGAAGTACGCCTGCTCCGCGACCTCGCCGGCCTTCCGCGCGGCCTCCGCGCCCGCGCGCAGCACCCGCTCCCAGGCCTCCCAGTGCAGCGAGGCCGCGAACGCCGGGGCCGCCGTCCGGGCCAGCAGTACCGCGGCCACCACATCGGCCCCGGCCAGCGCCGAGAGCACCGCGTCGGCCTCCGCCGCGACATGCTCGGGGCTGACCGAGGTGTGCCCGGTCCACCAGGCGTAGTGCCGGGCGGCCGTACGGGCCTCCTCGGCCGCGGTGTCCCCGTAGCCGGTCTCCTCCAGCTGTCGTACGACCCCCGCGGCCAGCCGGTAGCGCGTCCCGACGGGGCTCAGCAGCCCGCAGTCGAGCAGTTCCGAGACGGCCGTGTCGGCGTGGGTGTCGCCGACCAGCGCGGGCAGGTGCGCGTGGTGCGGCAGCTCCCCGCCCAGGGCGCAGGCGATCCGTAGCGCGGCCCGCGCCGACTCGCTGACCCGCGAGGCGAGCAGCTCCGCCGGGGCGGCGCCCTCGGCCAGCGTCGGCAGCGGCACGAAGACGGTGTCGCGCGGCTTCTCCTCGAAGACGCCGGGCTCCTCGTCCTCGTCGTCCTCGTCGAAGAGGCCGGTCCGGTTGAGCTCGTCGCGCTGCCGCAGCAGCGCGGCGGCCTGCACGAAGCGCAGCGGCAGCCCCTCGGAGGCGAAGGTCAGGTCTCCGGCCCAGGCGGTTTCCTCGTCCGTCAGCGCCCGTCCGGTGCCCGCTTCGAGCAGGGCCGTGCAGTCGGCGCGGGCCAGCCCGCCGAGGAAGACCTCTTCGAGGTGCGAGTCGTCGGAGGGGGCCCGGGTGTCGGGGGTGGCGGCCAGCAGGTACGCGCACTCCGGCGTGGCCCGCAGCAGTTCGTCGAGGGCGGTGCCGCCCATGTCGAGGTCGTCGACGAGGACGACGGCGCCTATCTCCGCCACCCGGGCGAGGAGCCCGGCCCGGTCGGGGCGTTCGGCCGGAGCCTCGTACACGGTGGCGTACAGCGCCTGGAGCAGCTCGCCGGGCTGCTGGTGTCCGTGCCCGCAGAGCCGTACGACCCCGTCGGGCGCGAGGTCCGCGCAGGCCTCGGCGACCGCGTCGAGGAGCGCCGTGCGCCCGGATCCGGGCGGCCCGGTCAGCCGTACGGAGCGGCCGCGCGCGAGGAGGCGTACGAGGCGCTCGCGCTCCTCCTCGCGGCCCAGCAGGGGCCGCGCACCGGCCGGGGCGCCCGGCGGTACGGGGGGCCGCGCGGCGGCGGCACGGGAGGCGCGGGCGGCGGCGGTGCGCTTGACGGGGGCGGGGGCGGGTTCGCCGCCGGGGCGGTGCGTCTTGACGATCTCGCTGCCGTCGACGGGGTTCACGGTGAGGGTGAGGTCCCCGGAGGTCAGTGTCACCACGCGCGCCGGCCGCTCCGCCGGATCAGCCTGCCCCTGTGTGCTGCTGCGGTCCATGACCAAGTCCCCCGATCGCGCCGTGCGCCGTCGTCCCGCCCGGCCTTCGCACACGCCGCTGTCGCTACTGGTCCGGTTTCCGCCCGAACCCTAGACCGTGCCCGGCGGGGCGGGAACCGCAGGGGTGCCTTCACCACCGGACCGTTACGTTTGCGCGGGCCCCGTGAATCAGGCCTGGTCGACACGTGAACGGCCCCGGGGGCGTCACGCGCGCGGCAGCGACTCCGCTTCCAGTCCGCCCTCGATCGCGAGGATCCGGTGCAGCCGGGTGGCCACGAGCAGCCGCTGCATCTGGGGCGGGACCCCGCGCAGGACGAGCCGCCGGCCGGTCCGGCCGGCCCGGCGGTGGGCGCCCATGATCACGCCGAGGCCCGTCGCGTCCCAGGAGTCGAGCCCGGTGAGGTCCAGCACGAGGTCGCCGTGACCGTCGTCCAGGGCGGTGTGCAGGACCGTACGGGCGTCCGCCGCGCTGCGCACGTCGAGGCGACCCCCGACAGCGAGTTCGGCGTGGTCGCCCCTGATGTGCATGTGTACTCCCGGCAGCGCGGTACTGATTGCGTATGGTCCGACTGGTCCGTGGTCGGCAACTCTCACTACAACTGACTGCCTTGGGGGCAGGGAAGTTGCCGACCGTGAGCGAACCGATACCTAATTCACCCTGTGGGGTGCAGGCATTCGAACTGACGCTCAGTGCTTGTAGAAGCCCTGACCGCTCTTCCGGCCGATGTCGCCCGCGTCCACCATGCGGCGCATCAGCTCCGGCGGCGCGAACTTCTCGTCCTGCGATTCCGTGTAGATGTTGCTGGTGGCGTGCAGCAGGATGTCGACGCCCGTGAGGTCCGCGGTGGCCAGCGGGCCCATCGCGTGCCCGAAGCCGAGCTTGCAGGCGATGTCGATGTCCTCGGCCGACGCGACGCCCGATTCGTACAGCTTCGCGGCTTCGACGACCAGCGCGGAGATGAGACGGGTCGTCACGAAGCCGGCGACGTCGCGGTTGACGACGATGCAGGTCTTGCCGACGGACTCGGCGAACGCCCGGGTGGTGGCGAGGGTTTCGTCGCTCGTCTTGTAGCCGCGCACCAGCTCGCACAGCTGCATCATCGGGACGGGCGAGAAGAAGTGCGCGCCGACGACCCGGTCCGGGCGCTCCGTCACGGCCGCGATCTTGGTGATCGGGATGGCGGAGGTGTTGGAGGCGAGGATCGCGTCCTCGCGCACGAGCTTGTCGAGCGCGCGGAAGATCTCGTGCTTGACCTCGAGCTTCTCGAAGACGGCCTCGACGACGATGTCGGCGTCGGAGACCGCTTCCAGCTCGGTGGTCGTGGTGATGCGGGCGAGCGCGGCTTCGGCGTCCTCGGCCGTCAGCTTGCCCTTGGCGACGAACCTGTCGTACGAGGCCTTGATCCCGTCGGTACCGCGCGTCAGAGCGGCGTCGGTCACATCGCGCAGCACGACGTCCCAACCCGCCTGAGCGGAGACCTGCGCGATTCCGGAACCCATCAGTCCGGCACCGATGACGGCGAGCTTCCCAGCCACTGCACACCCCACGTTCTTTCCTAGGACACGGCCTCGGATACGGCACAGCCTCGTTCGTTCTCCGGCGGAGACTAGCGTCCACGAGGGGCGGAGTGACCGCGAAGTAACACGCGTCACGTCTCAGATGACGGACATCACACCGGGACGGCCCAGCAGTGCGACGGGGGGCCGCAGTTGGTCCGCACTAGGCTTGCGGCATGGTGAACCTCACGCGCATCTACACCCGCACCGGCGACAAGGGCACGACCGCGCTCGGCGACATGAGCCGCACGGCCAAGACCGATCTGCGGATCTCGGCGTACGCCGACGCCAACGAGGCCAACGCGGCCATCGGGACGGCGATCGCGCTCGGCTCGCTGCCCGCCGATGTCGTGAAGGTCCTGGTCCGGGTGCAGAACGACCTGTTCGACGTGGGCGCCGACCTCTGCACCCCGGTGGTCGAGAACCCCGAGTACCCGCCGCTGCGCGTCGAGCAGTTCTACGTGGACAAGCTGGAGGCCGACTGCGACCTCTTCAACGGCGAGCTGGAGAAGCTCCGCAGCTTCATCCTCCCCGGCGGCACCCCCGGCGCGGCCCTCCTGCACCAGGCCTGCACGGTGGTCCGGCGCGCCGAGCGCTCCACGTGGGCGGCCCTGGAGGCGCACGGCGAGGTCATGAACCCGCTGACGGCCACGTACCTCAACCGCCTCTCCGACCTCCTCTTCATCCTGGCCCGCACGGCCAACAAGGAGGTCGGCGACGTCCTGTGGGTCCCGGGCGGCGACCGCTAGAACGCCCCGCCGGGACCGCGGGGACGTACCGGTACGGAACGTCCCCGCGGTCCCCAAGACCCGGATGTGTCGTCAGCGGCAGAACGAGGCCGCCCCCGGGGGCGTCCCGGTACCGCAGGGCAGCAAGTGGCGCGGGCGCTCGTGACGCGCGTCCTCGTGACGCGAGCCCTCGTGACGCGGACCCGGCTGCGGGGCGGCGGCGTGCGGGCCGTGCCCCCGGCCCGGGAGGGCTTCGACGCGGCCGATGGCGTTGCCGAAGAGTTCGGTGAACCAGACGTTCCGGTCGGGCCCCGTCGCGATGTTGAAGGGCACCTTCTCCGCGCCGTCCGGCACCGGGAACTCGGTGATCTCCCCCGTCGGGGTGATCCGCCCGATGACACCGAACTGGTCGGCGTACCACATGTTCCCGTCGGGGCCGCGGGTGATGCCGTCGGCGCCTCCGCCCGGGTTCGGCCGGGGGAAGAGCGTGATGGTGCCCGTCGGGGTGATCCGCCCGATCTGCTCGGAAGCGGTGAACCACATCCCGCCGGGGCCGGCCGCGATGTGGTACGGGAAGCTGTCCGGTGTGGGGATGGCGTACTCGGTGACGGTTCCGTCGAGCCGCATCCGCCCGATCTTGTTCGTACCGTTCTCGGTGAACCACAGGGCGCGGTCGGCGCCGAGTGTGATGCCCGTGGGAAAGCTGCCCGCCACGGGCAGGGGGAACTCCGTGAACTGGCCCCCGGTCGTGATCCGCCCGATCTTGTCGGCCGCACCCTCGGTGAACCACAGGGCGCGGTCGGGGCCCTGTGTGATGTCGAAGGGGAAGCTCGACGCGGTGGGTACGGTGAACTCGGTGACGGTGCCGCCGGTCGTGATGCGTCCGATCTTGTTGGCGTCGGACTCGGTGGACCACAGCGCCCGGTCCGGTCCCGCCGTGATCCCCGCAGGCGAGCTCGCGGGGGTCGGGACCGGATACTCCGTCATGTCCCCCACGGCGGCCCGGGCGGGAGCGGCCTGCACCGCGACCGCGAGCAGTGCGCCCAGGGAGGCGGTGAGCAGCCGGTCGAGTCGTCGGCGTGCCCGGCATGGACCAGCCCCTTTGCGGTGAGCGACGGGAGGGTGACAGGTGACCGCCTATCAGTTCCCGCCCGGGACCGCCCGGCCCGCGCCACCGAGTCGGCCGCGAACCAGCCGACTGCCGTAGCGCGGGACGTCCATGCGAAACCTAGTGCTGTGGCTCGTCGTGGTCCGACAACGCGGCGAGGTGCCGTGCCGGGCGCCGTGACACGGCAAACCTTTCCGGTCACAGCACTAGGGCGCGTCCACGGAGCCGCGCGGGCCGGTCTGCGCCACCGGTGCCCGCTTCGGCCACACCGTGTAGGTGAGGGCGATCAGGGCGTGGATGCCGACCACCCGCAGGGACGTGAGCTGCCATCCGCGCAGCACGGTGGTGTCGCCCGAACCGCCGACGTACCAGATCGCGGCCTGCAGCAGGCCGGCCGCGACGGCCGCCGCGAGGACGGTCCGCGCGACCAGCTTCCACTCGTGGAGGGCCCGCGCCCCGCCGTAACCGGCGCCGGCCGGCTTCGGCCCTCCGGCCAGCCGGTACGCGGCGTGGCCGTCGAGCCAGCGCACGGTGTAGTGCCCGTAGGCGACGGTGTAGCCGAGGTACAGCGCGGCGAGCCCGTGCTTCCAGTCCGGCTCCGCGCCGCCGCGGAGGTCCGCCGCGGTGGCCGCCAGCAGCACCAGCTCCAGGAGCGGCTCGCACAGCAGGACGGCCGCGCCGGTCTTCGGCATCTTCGCGAGGTAGCGCAGGGCCAGGCCGCCGGCCAGCAGGACCCAGAAGCCGACTTCACAGGCGATGATCAGGGTGACGAGCACGGGAGTCTCCGTTCCTGCGGTGTGGGGGATGCCTCCAGCTTCCCGCCCGGTTCGCACCGATTCCTCGTCGCCGATGACGAATACCGCGGGGCCGCCCTGCATCCTTCGATGTACGGACCCGTCCAAAAGGCGGCCGCGATGGCGACGCCCGCCGCGGACGCACCCTGTTGGATGGGTCCGTGACCCCCCAGATCCCGCCACCGCACCGCGACGACGTCCTGCTCGCCGTGGTCAGCGTGGCCGCCGGCCTGCTCCTGTGGTCGCTCGGGGTGTACAGCTCCCCCACCCGGGACCTGTTCCCGGCCTGGGCGGCCCTGGTCCCGCTCCTCGCCCTCGGCGCGATGGAGCTGCTGCGCCGCAGCATGCCCCGGGTGACCCTGGCGGTCGGCACCGCGGGGCTGATCGCCGATCAGTTCACCGTGGGGAACCTGGCCACCGTCCTGATCTTCACCGACCTGATGTACGCGGCCGTCGTCTACGGAAAACCGGCCATGGCCCGCCGCCTCCCGGTGACCACCGGCCTGATCACCGTCGCCGTGACCATCGCCTCCGTGGCCTGGCTGCGCACCCCGCAGGCGCTGCTGATCGGCGTGGTCACCGGCATCGTGAGCTTCGGCCCTGCACTGACCGGCGCCACCCTGCGCAACCACCGGGAGGCCGCCGTGGCCGCCCGGCTGCGCGCCGAGCAGACCGCGCTGCTGGCCGAAATGGACCGGTCGCAGGCGGTGGTCGCCGAGCGGGCCCGGATGGCCCGGGAACTGCACGACATGGTGGCCAACCACCTCTCCGCCATCGCCATCCACTCCACCGCCGCGCTCTCCATCGACTCCCCCGCCACCAGCCGGGAGGCGCTCGGGGTGATCCGGGAGAACAGCGTCCAGGGCCTGGCCGAGATGCGCCGCCTGATCGGACTGCTGCGGGACGCGGGCGCCGGACAGGAGGCCGTCGCCACGCCCTCGCTGGAGGGGCTGGGCGCCCTGCTGGAACAGGCCCGTACGAACGGGGCCGCGAGCGGGCTGGACTTCGTACTCCTCGACGACCGGCCCGCAGGATCCGCGGAGGCCGGGCGCACCCGCGAGCCGCTGCCCGCCCCGGTGGAGCTGGCGGCGTACCGGATCGTCCAGGAGTCGCTGACCAACGCCCTCAAGCACGCCGCCCCCGGCACGGTCACCGTCCGCCTGGCCCGCGACCGCCCCGCGGGCGGGGGCGGTGGCCGGGGCGGCGCGCTGCACGTCGCGGTCGACTCCCCCTACGGGGAACGCCCCGGCCCCCGCGCACCCGGCTCGGGCGCCGGCCTGATCGGCATGCGCGAGCGGACGGAACTGCTCGGCGGAGCATTCGAAGCGGGCCGCGCGGACGCGGTCTGGCGGGTCCGGGCGACGCTGCCCGTGGAAGAAGAGGCGGTACGGACGTGACGATCAGGGTCGTGGTGGCGGAGGACCAGAGCGCGGTACGGGCCGGGCTGGTCCTGATCCTGCGCAGCGCGGGCGACATCGAGGTGGCGGGCGAGGCCGCGGACGGGGAGGAGGCCGTGCGCCTGGCCCGCGAGCTGCGGCCCGACGTGGTGCTGATGGACGTGCAGATGCCGATCCTGGACGGGGTCTCGGCGACCCGCCGGGTGGTCGCGGAGGGCTGGGCCGACGTCCTCGTACTCACCACCTTCGACCTGGACGAGTACGTCTTCGGCGCGCTGCGCGCGGGCGCGGCGGGCTTCCTGCTGAAGGACGCGGACGCGGCGGAGCTGATCGGGGCGGTACGGACCGTCGCGCGCGGGGAGGGCCTGATCGCCCCGGCGGTGACCCGGCGGCTGATCGCGGAGTTCGCGGATCCGCGGCCCGTACGGGTACCCGTGCCGGCCACGGTGGAATCCCTGACCCCGCGCGAGCGGGAGGTGCTGGGGTGCCTGGGCGAGGGTCTGTCGAACGCCGAGATCGCGGTGCGCCTGGAGATGGCGGAGGCGACGGCGAAGACCCACGTCAGCCGGGTACTGGGCAAACTGGAGCTGCGCAGTCGGGTCCAAGCGGCAGTGCTGGCGCAGGAGTTGGGGATCTAGAGCGAATCCGGCCGGAAATGCGTCCGAGGTGCTCAAGGAGGTCTGGACCTCTTGACGGTTGGTCCAGACCTTTCTACTCTCACGCACAACTGTGGTGAGCGTGCCATGACAAGACGTCATACGGCAGGCTCACGGGCGGCGCAGGTCCCACCCCCATGCAGCGGACGTCCCCACGGCCGCTGCGGACCTCGGAGGAGCACCCTTGAGCACAGCACCCCCACGACGCGCATCGCTGTTTCGAAGAGTCGCGGCCGCACTGGCCGTCCTCACCCTGCCCGTCGCCGGACTCGTGGCCATCGCCGGTCCCGCCGAGGCAGCCGCCTCCGCCACCGCGACGTACACCAAGGTCTCCGACTGGGGCTCCGGCTTCGAGGGCAAGTGGACGGTGAAGAACACCGGCACGACCACCCTCAGCAGCTGGACCGTGGAGTGGGACTACCCGGCCGGCACCGCCGTCACCTCCGCCTGGGACGCCACCGTCACCAGCTCGGGCACCCACTGGACCGGCAAGAACGTCGGCTGGAACGGGACCCTCGCCCCGGGTGCCACCGTCAGCTTCGGCTTCAACGGCACGGGCTCCGGCGCCCCCAGCGGCTGCAAGATCAACGGCGGCAGCTGCGACGGCGGCACCAACCCCACCGACAACCCGCCCAGCGCTCCCGGCACCCCCACGGCCAGCGGCGTCACCGACACCGGGCTGACCCTCGGCTGGGCCGCGGCCACCGACGACAAGGGCGTCAAGAACTACGACGTCTTCCGCGGCGGCACCAAGATCGCCACCGTCACCACCCTCTCGTACACCGACTCGGGCCTGACCAAGGGCACGGCCTACGCCTACACGGTCACCGCCCGCGACACCATCGACCAGACCGGACCCTCCTCCGGCGTCCTCTCGGTGACCACCACCGGCGGAGTCGTCGATCCCCCGCCGCCGGGCGGCCCGGTCAAGCTCGGCTACTTCACGAACTGGGGCGTCTACGGCCGCAACTACCACGTGAAGAACCTGGTCACCTCGGGCAGCGCTGCGAAGATCACCCACATCAACTACGCCTTCGGCAACGTCCAGGGCGGCAAGTGCACCATCGGTGACTCCTACGCCGACTACGAGAAAGCCTACACCGCCGACCAGAGCGTCGACGGCGTCGCCGACACCTGGGACCAGCCGCTGCGCGGCAACTTCAACCAGCTCCGCGAGCTGAAGAAGAAGTACCCGAACATCAAGGTGCTGTGGTCCTTCGGCGGCTGGACCTGGTCCGGCGGCTTCGGCCAGGCCGTACAGAACCCGGCCGCCTTCGCCCAGTCCTGCTACGACCTGGTCGAGGACCCGCGCTGGGCCGACGTCTTCGACGGCATCGACCTGGACTGGGAGTACCCGAACGCCTGCGGCCTGACCTGCGACACCAGCGGAGCGGCCTCCATCAAGAACATGATGCAGGCCATGCGCACCAAGTTCGGCGCGAGCAACCTGGTCACCGCCGCCATCTCCGCCGACGGCTCCAACGGAGGCAAGCTGGACGCCGCGGACTACGCGGGAGCGGCGCAGTACGTCGACTTCTACAACGTGATGACCTACGACTTCTTCGGCGCCTGGGCGGCGCAGGGCCCGACGGCCCCGCACTCCCCGCTCACGTCGTACAGCGGCATCCCGACCGCCGGGTTCAACTCCGAGGCCGCCATCACCAAGCTCAAGGGCAAGGGCATCACCGGCTCCAAGCTCAACCTCGGCATCGGCTTCTACGGCCGCGGCTGGACCGGCGTCACCCAGGCCGCCCCCGGCGGCACCGCCACCGGCCCGGCCGCCGGCACGTACGAGCAGGGCATCGAGGACTACAAGGTGCTCAAGAGCAGCTGCCCGGCCACCGGCACCATCGCCGGCACCGCCTACGCCAAGTGCGGCAGCAACTGGTGGAGCTACGACACCCCCGCCACCATCGCCGGGAAGATGACCTGGGCCAAGCAGCAGGGCCTCAAGGGCGCCTTCTTCTGGGAGTTCAGCGGCGACACCACGAACGGTGAGCTGGCCTCCGCGATCCACAGCGGACTCCAGTAGAAAGACCGAAGCCGGGAGAGACGGGTCCGCCCCCGTCTCCCCCGGCTTCTTCTTCTTCTTCACGCGCCGCTCGCACGGCTCGGCCCCCAGGGGGCCTCCCCGGCTTCGCGCCGCTGCACCGGACTCCGTCCGGCGGGGACGACCCGGCGCCGCCGGCCCTCAGGCGACGTTCACCCGCTGCCCGGGCGGAGCCGCCTCCAGCCAGGCCAGGAAACCGGTCAGCGCGTCATCGCTCATCGCCAGTTCCAGGCGGGTGCCGCGGTGCGCGCAGCAGAGTACGACGGCGTCGGAGAGCAGGGCCAGCTCCTCCTCGCCCTCGGGCGCACGGCGGGCGATGACCTCGATGGAGGACCGCTCCAGCAGCCGGCGCGGCCGCGGGGAGTAGCTGAAGACGCGGAACCAGTCGATGCGGTCACCGCTGTAGCGCGCGACCCCGTACACCCAGCCCTTGCCGGAGACGTCGGGTTCCTCGGACACGCCCCAGCGCATGCTGCAGTCGAAGGTGCCGCCGGAGCGCTGGATCAGCCTGCGGCGCAGCCCGAACACAAACAGCCCGATCACCACCAGGGCCACGACGACCAGGCCGCTCACAAGCAGAGCGAGGAGCATCTTTCACCGACCTCCTCGCTCATCGAATAACCCAAAACGACAGCGTTCCTGCCAGACGGAGTCTGGGGGACCCGTATCGCCTCAGCCGCGACCCGGTCCGGAAAATTCCGGAACAGGCCGCGGCTGAGGTTTGAAACTCTTACCAGTACCGGGGCTCAGCGCCCCGAAACCGCGCGCAGCCGGACATCGGCGCGACGCTCGGAGACCGAATCGGTCTCCGCCTTCGCGCGCTCCAGTGCCCGCTCCGCCCGCTCGACATCGATCTCGTCGGCAAGCTCGGCGATCTCGGCCAGCAGCGACAACTTGTTGTCCGCGAACGAGATGAATCCGCCGTGCACCGCGGCGACAACAGTGTTGCCCCCGCTGGTACGGATGGTCACCGGGCCCGATTCCAGCACACCGAGAAGCGGCTGGTGACCGGGCATGACGCCGATGTCGCCGGACGTGGTGCGGGCGACAACCAGGGTGGCCTCGCCGGACCAGACATTCCGGTCCGCCGCGACCAGCTCGACGTGCAGCTCAGCAGCCATGGAGGCTCCTCGGGTCACCACCCGGCGGAATGGCCGGGTGTTGGGTCAAATTCTAATGGGCGTGAGGAGAGGGACGGGACACACCCGCCCCTCTCCGTCAGTCAGCTGTGCTCACGAATGAGCGCGGCTTCAGGAGACGCCCAGCTCCTTGGCGTTGGCCTTGAGGTCCTCAATGCCACCACACAGGAAGAACGCCTGCTCGGGGAAGTGGTCGTAGTCTCCGTCGCAGATCGCGTTGAAGGCAACGATGGACTCCTCGAGCGGAACGTCCGAACCGTCGACGCCGGTGAACTGCTTGGCGACGTGGGTGTTCTGCGACAGGAAGCGCTCGACACGACGGGCACGGTGGACAACGAGCTTGTCCTCCTCGCCCAGCTCGTCGATACCGAGGATCGCGATGATGTCCTGGAGGTCCTTGTACTTCTGCAGGATCCCCTTGACGCGCATCGCCGTGGCGTAGTGGTCCGCCGCGATGTACCGCGGGTCGAGGATGCGGGACGTCGAGTCCAGCGGGTCCACGGCCGGGTAGATGCCCTTCTCGGAGATCGGACGGGAAAGAACCGTCGTCGCGTCGAGGTGGGCGAAGGTGGTGGCCGGCGCCGGGTCGGTCAGGTCGTCCGCGGGGACGTAGATCGCCTGCATCGAGGTGATCGAGTGACCGCGGGTCGAGGTGATGCGCTCCTGCAGCAGACCCATCTCGTCAGCCAGGTTCGGCTGGTAACCCACGGCGGACGGCATGCGGCCCAGAAGGGTCGACACCTCCGAACCGGCCTGGGTGTAACGGAAGATGTTGTCGATGAAGAAGAGCACGTCCTGCTTCTGCACATCGCGGAAGTACTCCGCCATGGTCAGACCGGCAAGGGCGACGCGAAGACGGGTGCCCGGGGGCTCGTCCATCTGGCCGAAGACAAGCGCCGTCTTGTCGATGACGCCCGACTCGGCCATTTCCTCGATGAGGTCGTTGCCCTCACGGGTACGCTCACCGACGCCCGCGAAGACCGACACACCGTCGTGGTTGTTGGCGACGCGGTAGATCATTTCCTGGATCAGAACGGTCTTGCCGACACCGGCACCACCGAACAGACCGATCTTTCCACCCTTGACGTACGGGGTGAGAAGGTCGATGACCTTGACGCCGGTCTCGAACATCTCGGTCTTCGACTCGAGCTCGTCGAAGCGGGGCGCCTTGCGGTGGATCGGCCAGCGCTCGGTGACGTTGGCGTTCTCCTCCGGGTAGTTCAGCACCTCACCGAGAGTGTTGAACACCTTGCCCTTGGTGAAGTCACCGACGGGGACGGTGATGCCCTCGCCCGTGTTGATCACCGTGGCCTGGCGGACCAGACCGTCGGTGGGCTGCATGGAGATGGTGCGGACCAGGCCGTCACCCAGGTGCTGCGCGACCTCGAGGGTCAGCGTCTTGAGCTTGCCGTCCTCGGCCGGGTCTGCGACCTCGACCTTGAGGGCGTTGTAGATCTCGGGCATGGCGTCGACGGGGAACTCCACGTCGACGACCGGGCCGATGACCCGGGCGACGCGGCCCGTGGCGGCGGCCGTCTCAACAGTGGTCGTCATTACTTGTCACTCCCCGCGGTCGCGTCAGCCATGGCGCTCGCGCCACCGACGATCTCGCTGATTTCCTGGGTGATTTCGGCCTGGCGGGCCGCGTTGGCAAGCCGGGAGAGGCTCTTGATGAGATCCCCGGCGTTGTCGGTAGCCGACTTCATCGCGCGGCGGCGGGCGGCGTGCTCGGAAGCGGCCGACTGCAGCAGTGCGTTGTAGATGCGGCTCTCGACGTAGCGCGGCAGAAGGGCGTCGAGGACGTCCTCCGCCGACGGCTCGAAGTCGAACAGCGGAAGGATCTCGCCCTTCGCACCGCCCTCTTCTTCGACCTTGTCGAGGCTGAGCGGCAGCATCCGGCCGTCCACCGCGTTCTGCGTCATCATCGACACGAATTCCGTGTAGACGATGTGCAGCTCGTCGACGCCACCCTCGGCCGTAACCGTCTGGATGGCCTCGATCAGCGGCGCCGCGACGCGCTTGGCGTCGGCGTAGGCCGGGCTGTCGGTGAAGCCGGTCCACGATTCCGCGACCTTGCGCTCGCGGAAGCCGTAGTAGGCGACACCCTTACGGCCGACGATGTACGTGTCGACCTCCTTGCCCTCGCCGCGCAGCCGCTCGGTGAGCCGCTCCGCCTGCTTGATGGCGTTCGAGGAGTAGCCGCCGGCCAGACCGCGGTCGCTCGTGATGAGCAGGACCGCGGCTCGCACCGGTGCCTCGACCTCGGTCGTCAGGGCGTGCTTGGTGTTCGAACCGGTCGCCACCGCGGTCACCGCACGGGTGAGCTCGGTCGCGTACGGCATCGATGCCGCCACCTTGCGCTGCGCCTTGACGATGCGCGAGGCGGCGATCATTTCCATCGCCTTGGTGATCTTCTTGGTCGCCGTGACGGCACGGATGCGACGCTTGTAGACCCGGAGCTGCGCTCCCATGAGTCAGGTCCCTTCCGTCGTCACTTGGAGACGTTGACGGCCGGCGCGTCCTCGCCGAGGAGCTTGCCGTCCGAGGTCTCGAACTGCCGCTTGAAGGCGGCAATGGCGTCCGCGATGGAGGACAGGGTGTCGTCCGACATCTTGCCGCCGTCCGCGATGGAGGTGAGGAGCTCCTTGCGCTCGAGGCGCAGGTGGTCCAGCAGCTCCGACTCGAAGCGACGGATGTCGTTGACCGGGACGTCGTCCATCTTGCCGGTGGTGCCGGCCCAGACGGAGACGACCTGCTCCTCGACGGGCATCGGCTGGTACTGGCCCTGCTTCAGCAGCTCCACCAGACGCTTGCCGCGCTCCAGCGAGGCCTTCGAAGCGGCGTCCAGGTCGGAGCCGAAGGCGGCGAACGCCTCCAGCTCGCGGTACTGGGCGAGGTCCAGGCGCAGACGGCCGGAAACCTGCTTCATGGCCTTGTGCTGGGCCGAGCCACCGACGCGGGAGACCGAGATGCCGACGTTCAGCGCCGGGCGCTGGCCCGCGTTGAACAGGTCGGACTCAAGGAAGCACTGGCCGTCGGTGATGGAGATGACGTTGGTCGGGATGAACGCCGACACGTCGTTCGCCTTGGTCTCGACGATCGGCAGACCGGTCATCGAACCGGCACCCATGTCGTCGGAGAGCTTGGCGCAACGCTCCAGCAGACGGGAGTGCAAGTAGAAGACGTCGCCCGGGTAGGCCTCGCGGCCCGGCGGACGGCGCAGCAGCAGCGACACGGCGCGGTAGGCGTCGGCCTGCTTCGACAGGTCGTCGAAGATGATCAGGACGTGCTTGCCGGCGTACATCCAGTGCTGGCCGATGGCCGAACCGGTGTACGGCGCCAGGTACTTGAAGCCGGCCGGGTCGGACGCCGGGGCGGCGACGATCGTCGTGTACTCGAGCGCACCGGCGTCTTCCAGGGCGCCGCGAACGGACGCGATGGTCGAGCCCTTCTGGCCGATGGCGACGTAGATGCAGCGAACCTGCTTGTTCACGTCGCCCGAGCGCCAGTTGTCGCGCTGGTTGATGATCGTGTCGACGGCCAGAGCGGTCTTGCCGGTCTGACGGTCACCGATGATCAGCTGACGCTGACCACGGCCGACCGGCACCATCGCGTCGATCGCCTTGTAGCCGGTCTGCATCGGCTCGTGGACCGACTTGCGGACCATGACGCCGGGGGCCTGCAGCTCGAGGGCGCGGCGGCCCTCGGTCGCGATCTCGCCGAGGCCGTCGATCGGGTTGCCGAGCGGGTCGACAACGCGGCCGAGGTAACCCTCGCCGACGCCGACGGAGAGCACCTCACCGGTGCGCTGCACCGGCTGGCCCTCCTCGATACCGCTGAACTCGCCGAGGACGACGGCGCCGATCTCGCGCTCGTCGAGGTTCAGGGCGAGACCAAGGGTTCCGTCCTCGAACTTCAGCAGCTCGTTCGCCATGGCGGAGGGCAGGCCCTCCACCTTCGCGATGCCGTCGCCGGCAACGCTGACCGTACCGACCTCCTCGCGCGAGGCCGCGTCCGGCTGGTACGACTGGACAAAGTTCTCCAGTGCGTCCCGGATCTCCTCCGGCCGGATCGTGAGCTCCGCCATCTGGGTTCCCTGCTCTCCTTGTTGGGCCTGAAGCTTCTTAGGGGTCTGGGGGCGACCCCCAGGAATCTTCTGCAAGTTCTGCACGGCCCAACCGGGCCGCTAGGAATGCTTCGTACTAATTTTGTGGCTGGTCAGCCGGCCATGCGTCGGGACGCCTCTGCGATGCGGTCCGAGATGGTGCCGTCGATGACCTCGTCGCCGACCCGCACCGAGATCCCGCCGAGGACCGTCGGGTCCAGGTCGAGGTTCAGGTGCATCGGGCGGCCGTACAGCTTGGCCAGCACCGCGCCGAGACGCTGCTTCTGGACGTCGCTGAGCGGAACCGCAGTGGTCACGGTGGCGACCATGCGGCCACGACGCTCGGCGGCGACCTTGGAAAGGGACTCGAGGCCCGCTTCCAGGCTACGTCCACGCGGGTGCGTGACGAGACGCGTGACCAGCCGCTCGGTGACGGCGTTCGCCTTGCCGCCGAGCAGGCTGCGCAGCAGCTGGCTCTTGGCGGCGGCGGTGGCCGACCGGTCGGTCAGTGCTGCGCGCAGCTCGGTGCTCGAAGTGACGATCCGGCCGAACCGGAACAGCTCGTCCTCGACGTCGTCGAGGCCTCCGCTGCTCTGGGCCGCCGTGAGGTCGGCGGTGGCCGCCAGGACCTCGAGCGAATCCACCAGGTCACGGGACTGCGACCAGCGGGACCGGACCATGCCGGACACCAGGTCGAGGGTTTCCCCGCCCACCTGGCCGCCGAGCAGACGACCGGCCAGCTCGGCCTTGGCCTCGCCGGACTGCGCCGGGTCCGTGATGACCCGACGCAGCGAGACCTCACGGTCGAGCAGCGCGGTGACGGCCGCCAGCTCGCCGGCGAGCTTCGCCGCGTCGACGGACGTGTTGTCCGTCAGCGCGTCGAGACGCTCGCGGGCGGTGGCCAGCGCGTCGCGGCTCGCTCCGTTCATCGGGCGGCCTCGGCCTTCTCCTCAAGCTCGCTGAGGAAGCGGTCGATCGTGCGGCTCTGCCGGGCGTGGTCCTCGAGGGACTCGCCTACGAGCTTTCCGGCCAGGTCGGTCGCCAGCTTGCCGACGTCCTGACGGAGGGCGGAAGAGGCAGCCTTGCGGTCGGCCGCGATCTGGGCGTGACCGGCAGCGATGATCTCCTCACGCTGCCGCTGGCCCTCTGCGCGCAGTTCTTCCTTGAGTGCAGTGCCCTGCTCCAGCGCTTCCTGGCGCAGGCGCGCGGCCTCGTGCCGGGCTTCGGCGAGCTGGGCCTTGTACTGCTCCAGCACGCTCTGGGCCTCGGTCTGAGCGGCCTCAGCCTTTTCGATACCGCCTTCGATGGCCTCGCGACGCTCGTCCAGAACCTTGTTGATGTTCGGGAGGAGCTTCTTGGCGAGGAAGCCGAAGACGATGACGAAGGCGATCAGGCCGATGACGAGCTCGGGGAGCGGCGGAATCAGAGGACTCTGAATTTCCTCGCTCGCGAGAACCATGAGGTTCACATCAGTGCCTTTCGTCTAGGGGGTGGTCGTGGATCCGAGGATCACGGGCCGTAGACGAACGGCATGACCAGACCGATGAGGGCGAGCGCCTCACAGAAGGCGAAGCCGAGGATCTGGTTGGCGCGGATCAGGCCGGCCGCCTCGGGCTGACGAGCAAGAGCCTGGGTGCCGTTACCGAAGATGATGCCGACGCCGACGCCGGGGCCGATGGCAGCGAGGCCGTAACCGATGGAGCCGAGGGAGCCGGTGACGGCAGCAAGGGTCTGGGACATGCCAGTTCTTCCTTCTCTTTCACGGACCGGTGGGGGTTGGCCACCGGACGAATACGGGGGTCTAGCGGACTGGACCTGGATCAGTGGTGTTCGGCCAGCGCGCCCTGGATGAAGCTGCAGGCGAGGAGGACGAAGACGTACGCCTGGACAGCTTGGATGAACAGCTCGAAGGCCGTCATCACGATCACCATGACGAACGAGACGCCGGCGTAGGCGATCCCGATGCCGTTCAGCAGGTACCAGCTGGCAATCGTGAAGAGCAGCAGCAGGGTGTGACCGGCGAACATGTTCGCAAACAGTCGGACCGCGTGGGTGAACGGGCGCACCAGGACGTTCGAGAAGAACTCGATGACCATGACCATCGGCAGAACCGGGCCGAGCGACTTGTCGTAGCCGGTCAGGTTCTTGAAGCCGCCGACGAAGCCGTGACGCTTGAACGTCACGCTCATCCAGATCACGTACACGATGGCCGCGAGGCCTGCCGGGTACGCGATGATCGCCGTCACCGGGAACTGGGCGAGCGGAACGATCGACCAGAGGTTCATGATCCAGACGAAGAAGAACAGCGAGACCATCAGGGGGACGTACTTCTCGCCCTCCTTCTTGCCCAGCGTCTCGTAGACGATGCCGCGGCGCACGAAGTCGTAGCCGGCCTCGGCGACCATCTGCAGCTTGCCCGGGACGACCTTCGGCTTGCGGAAGGCGGCCCAGAAGAAGGCGACGATGACGACCGAACCGAGCAGGGCGAGCAACATCGTCTTGTTGAAGTACGCACTGCTGTCACCGTCCCCGAAGATCGGCTCGAACAGGAACGAGTGCAGGCCGGGAGCCGGGAATCCACAACCGTCGAAGATGTGGCAATCGGTCTCGAAGGCGAGCACCGTCGTCGGGTCAGCACTCACCGCGGGCTCCTTCAGCGTGGCGCATAGGTACGGCAACCTCGTTGTGTCGGCGCGGCGGACAGCCGCTGTTCGGCACTGGACTGGTGTAACGGATGTGGGGGCGGCGGTCGGGCATCGAGCCTCGCGATGGAACAGGCGTCAGCTCAGATGCCCGCGCCCGCATTGCCACAGTTGAAACCGGACGATAGCAGCATCCCGAACGCGTACTTATTCCGCCCCTACCCCTCACGACTTCTGACCCGAATTTCCGGGCTTGTCGCCCTTCATCGAGTCAGGTTCGACGTAGAGGATCTTGGCCTTCATATGAGCACGCGCCTGTGCGCCGATCCACACCAGGGTGGCGACGACGAGCGTGATGGCGAAGGCCCGGGGGTTAAACAGGGTCGTGTTCTTGAACACGGCGAGAAAGACGAAGAGCAGCAGGATCTGGGCGGTGTAGAGCATGAGCCCCATGGCCTGGAACAGGTGCGGCAGTGATTTCGCCGTGCGCTGCAGTACGAGGAATCCAATGCCCATGAACAGCATCACCAACACTGTCGCCACGACGGCGCCCAGGGCCCCCTTGCCACCGGCGACGATGCCACTGATGACGGCGGCGAGAGCGCCGGCGACAGCCGTGGGAACGGCGGATTGCAGGAGGGATCGGACGTCATCTGACCGCATGGCGGTTTGCTCCGCGTGATGGTGGGGGCACGGGACTCGTACAGGACGAGCGTAAGCCCGGTCCGAGTGGGAACCTCGGGCCAATGGACCGTCGCACTACGGTCCTTCGGCTCTGTCGCCGGGTTTAGTGAACGGTATCACAAAGTATTTGATGAGAGCTTTACTCAGGGGGTGTGCGGACTGTCACACATGAGAGTGACCCTGCGCGTGTGTGCGCGACAACCAAGTGGCTTGTCTGGTAAAGGACGTTCATGTCCGACATGCTCTCCGGGAGTCAGTGCGAGGACCCGGCCTTACGCCGGTCGGGGAAGCGCGAACGGTGGCCGATGGCGGTTGCCCCGTTGACGCCGGACACACCTGCCACGATCGGCCGGGCCGGCTCCGGCTCGGTCGCGGAGTCGTCTTGCAGGGCCGCCTCCGCGGCCCGTTCCGCGTGCCGGTAGCGCGGCGGGACCAGCCGCTCCGCCCACCGCGGGGCCCGCGGGGTGAAGCGCGGCAGCAGGAGCAGGATCAGACCCACGGCGCTCAGGGCGGCGATCGCCAGCACGATCCACATCGAGGCGGAATGCACCGAGTACGCCACGGTGCCGAAGGCGATCAGGCCTGACCAGAAGTACATGATGAGCACCGCCCGGCTGTGCGAATGCCCGAGCTCCAGCAGCCGGTGGTGGAGGTGGCCGCGGTCCGCGGCGAAGGGCGACTGGCCCTTCCAGGTGCGCCGCACGATGGCCAGGATCAGGTCCGCCATCGGGATCGCGATGATCGTGAGCGGCAGGATCAGCGGGATGAAGACCGGCAGCATCGCGTAGGTCGCGTTGCGCTCGCCGCCCGCGAAGAGCGCCATCGCGTCCGGGTCCACCTGTCCGGTGATGGAGATGGCGGCGGCCGCCAGCACCAGGCCGATGAGCATCGAGCCGGAGTCGCCCATGAAGATCCGGGCGGGATGCATGTTGTGCGGCAGGAAGCCGAGGCACATGCCCATCAGGATCGCGGCGAAGAGCGTCGCGGGCGCGGCCGCCTCGATCCCGTAGCCGAACCAGATCCGGTACGCGTAGAGGAAGAACGCGCAGGCCGCGATGCAGACCGTGCCGGCGGCGAGGCCGTCGAGGCCGTCCACGAAGTTCACCGCGTTGATCGTGATCACGACGAGGGCCACGGTGAGCAGGTTGCCCTGCCACGGGGTGAGCAGGACCGTTCCGATGCCCGGGACCGGGATCCACAGGATGGTCAGGCCCTGCATGACCATCACGCCGGCGGAGATCATCTGTGCGCCGAGCTTGATCAGGGCGTCGAGCTCGAACTTGTCGTCGAGCACGCCGACCAGCCAGATCAGGGCCGCCCCGGAGAGCAGGGCCCGCGGCTCGTTCGACAGCTCGAAGACCCCGTTGAGGTTCTGCAGGTGGTCCGCGACGAGCAGACCGGCGCACAGTCCGCCGAACATCGCGATGCCGCCGAGCCGCGGAGTGGGCTCCCGGTGCACGTCGCGGGCACGGATCTCCGGCATCGCGCCCACGGCGATCGCGAACTTCCGCACGGGCCCGGTGAGTAGATAAGTCACCGCGACCGTGACGCAAAGCGTCAGCAGATATTCACGCACGGGCTGCCCCAGATGTATCGCCGGCCATCTCAGCCCCACACACTAGCTGCGAAGTACTCACTGTCGGGGACGCGCAGGGGCCGCATCCCGGTTGCGGTACGTCGCTCTTGCCCGGTTTAAACCCCATACGGCGGAAAACTGACCACCAGCTCGTTGACGTCCTTACGGATCTTCGTGGGCTCCCCGCCGGTCAGCGATGCCGTGAACAGCGCGGCGATGCGGCCCATCTCCGCCTCGCCCATGCCCTGCGTCGTCACCGCCGCGGTGCCGAGGCGGATGCCGCGCTGGTCACCGTAGGGAAGGGCGCAGGTGTCCAGCACGATGCCGGCGGCGGCCAGCCGGCCCCGGGCGCCCGGGCCGTCGAGGCCCAGCGGTGCGGGGTCCGCGGTGATCAGGTGGGTGTCGGTCCCCCCGGTCGTGATCACGAATCCGCGGGCGGCGAGCGCGTCGGCCAGGGCGCGGCCGTTGGCGACCACCCGGTGCACGTACGAGGTGAAGGCGGGCCCGGCGGCCTCGCCGAAGGCCACGGCCTTGGCGGCGATGGTGTGCATCTGCGGGCCGCCCTGGGTGAAGGGGAACACCGCCCGGTCGATCCGCTCCGCGAACTCGGCCCCGCACAGGATCATCCCGCCGCGCGGGCCCCGGAGCACCTTGTGGGTGGTGGCGACGACGATGTCGGCGTAGGGCACGGGGCTGGGCGCGGCCCCGCCGGCCACCAGCCCGATCGGGTGGGCGGCGTCGGCGATCAGGTAGGCCCCGACCTCGTCGGCGATCTCCCGGAAGACGGAGTACTCGGGGTGCCTCGGGTAGGAGATGGACCCGCACACGATGGCCTTGGGCCGGTGCTCGTGCGCGAGCCGCTGCACCCGGGTGTAGTCGATGAGCCCGGTCGCGGCGTCCACCCCGTACCCGACGAAGTCGAACCAGCGGCCGGAGAAGTTGGCGGGCGAGCCGTGGGTGAGGTGTCCCCCGGACGGAAGCCCCATGGCCAGCACGGTGTCCCCGGGCCGCAGCAGCGCGGCGTACGCGGCGAGGACGGCGGCGGATCCGGAGTGCGGCTGCACGTTCGCGTGCTCGGCGCCGAAGAGGGCGCGGGCCCGCTCGACGGCGATCTGCTCGGCGAGGTCGGCGTACTCGCAGCCGCCGTGGTGGCGGGCCCCGGGGTACCCCTCGGCGTACTTGTTGGCGAGGGCCGATCCGAGTGCGGTGAGCACGGCGGCCGAGGTGAAGTTCTCGGCGGCGATCAGCTGCAGCCCCGTCGCCTGTCGCTGCCGCTCCCCGTCGAGGACGTCGGCCATCTGCGGATCCTGCTGCCGCAGCAGGTCCAGGGGCTGGGTGATGACGCTCATGGCGCGACTCCAGGGGGGTACCGCGTACCGGGTACCAGCCACTGTAGGCCGCCCCTGCCGATCCCGCCCTGCGGCACATTCGCCCCGCTGGGCAAATCCAGCCTCGCCGGCGTTTGAGGCGCGGGGTCCGGGGCGGAGCCCCGATCTTTCAGCCCCGCCGGCGTTTGAGGCGCGGGGGCTCGGGGGCAGCGCCCCCCACAACGGCGCGGCAGGTCAGCGGGAGGTCTTGACCCCGGTCAGCGCGGTGACCACCGGCTCCAGCGCCTGGTTGATCTCGTCGCCGATCGAGCGGAAGAAGGTGATCGGCGCCCCGTACGGGTCGTACACCTCATCGGCGTCGGGGGACGGCGCGAGGAGCCACCCCCGCAACGCGGCGGCCGCCCGAACCAGCGCACGGGCCCGCTCCACCATCCCGTCCTCCAGCGGCGGCAGCGTCGCCGGGTCTATCGCCCGCACCAGCCGGGTGAACTCCTTCAGGGTGAAGGTGCGCAGCCCCGCGGAGTGCCCCATCGAGATCACCTGGGCACGGTGGTCGCGGGTGGCGGTCAGGACCAGGTCCGCGCGTATGACGTGCTCGTCCAGGAGCTCCCGGCCGGTGAAGCCGGAGGCGTCGGCCCCGAAGTCGGCCAGCACGGCGGCCGCGTTGGCCTCCATGGGCGCGCCCTCGTGGCCCCAGGTGCCTGCGCTCTCCACGATCAGGTCGCCGGTGACGGGGCCACCGAGCCGGTGGGACAGCGCGTGCCGCGTCAGCCGCTCGGTGATGGGCGAGCGGCACACGTTGCCGGTGCTGACGTGGAGTATGCGGAAGGTGTTGTCCCCGGCTATGCCACGCCCCTCAGGGCTCACGGGGCCACCTCGAGGTCGGGTACGACCTCGCGCAGCTGCTCGGCGGTCAGTGCCCCCTCGCGCAGCAGGACGGGAACCTTCCCGGTCACGTCGACGATCGACGAGGGCTGGATGCCCGGGGTCGGGCCGCCGTCCAGGTACACGGACACGGAGTCGCCGAGCATCTCGCGCGCCGCGTCGCAGTCCTCCGGCGCCGGGTGTCCGGTCAGGTTCGCCGAGGACACCGCCATCGGACCGACCTCGGTCAGCAGCTCGATCGCGACGGGGTGCAGGGGCATGCGTACGGCCACGGTCCCGCCGGTCTCGCCCAGGTCCCACGCCAGCGAGGGCTGGTGCTTGGCGACCAGCGTCAGGGCGCCCGGCCAGAAGGCGTCGACGAGCTCCCACGCCTGCTCGGAGAAGTCGGTGACCAGGCCGTGCAGGGTGTTCGGGGAGCCGATGAGGACGGGGGTGGGCATGTTGCGGCCGCGCCCCTTGGCGGCGAGCAGGTCGCCGACGGCCTCCGCGCTGAAGGCGTCCGCGCCGATCCCGTACAGCGTGTCGGTGGGCAGCACGACGAGCTCGCCGCGGCGTACGGCGGAGGCGGCTTCACGCAGGCCCGTCTTGCGGTCCGTCGCGTCGTTGCAGTCGTATCGCCGGGCCATCAGCGGGCCTCCTCGTGCAGCAGGGTCGTGGCGGGAATGCGCGCGGTGACTGCGCCGCTCGAAGCAGGGCCGGTCACGGCAGGGCCTTGCGGGCGGTCGCGAAGCGCGGGCGGTTGTTGAGGTCGGGGTGGTCGGCGGCGTCGGCCCAGCCCCGCTCCTCGGCGAAGATCCACGGGACCTGTCCGCCCTGGGTGTCGGCGTGCTCGACGACGACGATGCCGCCGGGCCGCAGCAGCCGGTGCGCGGTGCGCTCGATGCCGCGGATGGTGTCCAGGCCGTCCTCGCCGGAGAACAGCGCCATCTCGGGGTCGTGGTCGCGGGCCTCGGGGGCCACGTACTCCCACTCGGTGAGCGGGATGTACGGCGGGTTCGAGATGACCAGGTCGACCTGTCCGTCCAGCTCGGGCAGGGCGCTCAGCGCGTTGCCCTGGTGGACGGTGACCCGGGAGCCCTCGGCGTTCTTACGGGTCCACTGGAGCGCGTCCTCGGACAGCTCGACGGCGTGCACGCGCGAGCGCGGCACCTCCTGCGCCATGGCGAGCGCGATGGCCCCGGACCCGGTGCACAGGTCCACGATCAGCGGTTCGACGACGTCCATCGCCCGGACGGCCTGTATGGCCCAGTCCACGACCGACTCGGTCTCGGGCCGGGGCACGAAGACCCCGGGCCCGACCTGGAGCTCCAGGTACCGGAAGAAGGCGCGGCCGGTGATGTGCTGGAGCGGCTCGCGCGCCTCGCGGCGGGCGACGGTCTCCCAGTAGCGGGCGTCGAAGTCCGCGTCCTTGACGTGGTGGAGTTCCCCCCGCTTGACGCCGTGCACGAAGGCCGCGAGCTCCTCCGCGTCGAAACGCGGTGAGGGCACGCCGGCGGCGGCCAGCCGCTGGGTGGCCTGGGCCACCTCGGCAAGCAGCAAGTTCACGCTGGTCCTCCGGGCTGCTGTCGTACGGGGGGTGGTGCGGGGTCCTGCGGGGTGGTGCGGTTCTGCGGGGGGACTCAGTGCGCGGACGCGAGCTTGGCGGCGGAGTCCGTGTCCACACAGGCCTGGATGACCGGGTCGAGGTCTCCGTCGAGCACCTGGTCCAAGTTGTACGCCTTGAAGCCCGTCCGGTGGTCCGAGATCCGGTTTTCCGGGTAGTTGTACGTACGGATCTTCTCGGAGCGGTCCACGGAGCGCACCTGGCTGCGGCGCACGTCGGAGGCCTCCTGCTCGGCGGCTTCCTGGGCGGCGGCCAGCAGGCGCGAGCGCAGGATGCGCATCGCCTGCTCCTTGTTCTGGAGCTGGCTCTTCTCGTTCTGGCAGGAGGCGACCACACCGGTCGGCAGGTGCGTGATGCGCACGGCCGAGTCGGTGGTGTTGACGGACTGGCCGCCGGGGCCCGAGGAGCGGTACACGTCGATGCGGAGGTCGTTCATGTTGACCTCGACCTCCACCTCCTCGGCTTCCGGGGTGACGAGCACGCCGGCGGCGGAGGTGTGGATGCGGCCCTGGGACTCGGTGGCCGGCACGCGCTGGACGCGGTGCACGCCGCCCTCGTACTTCAGGCGGGCCCAGACGCCCTGGCCGGGCTCGGTGGCGCCGTTGCCGCCCTTGGTGCGGACGGAGACCTGGACGTCCTTGTAGCCGCCGAGCTCGGACTCGGTGGCGTCGATGATCTCGGTCTTCCAGCCCACGCGCTCGGCGTAGCGCAGGTACATGCGCAGCAGGTCGCCGGCGAACAGGGCCGACTCGTCGCCGCCCGCACCCGCCTTGACCTCCAGGAGCACGTCCTTGTCGTCGCTGGGGTCGCGCGGAACGAGCAGCAGGCGGAGCTTCTCGGTGAGTTCTTCGCGCTGTGCGGTCAGTTCCTTGACCTCTGCCACGAAGTCCGGGTCGTCGGCCGCGAACTCCTTCGCCGTCTCGATGTCCTCGGCGGACTGCTTCCAGGCACGGAAGGTCGCGACGATCGGGGTCAGCTCCGCGTAGCGCTTGTTGAGCTTGCGCGCGTTGGCCTGATCCGAGTGGACCGAAGGGTCGGCGAGCTTCTTCTCAAGATCGGCGTGCTCGCCGATCAGTTCCTCGACCGCCTCGAACATCGGGGGCTCCTGAAGATGGTGAATGTGAAGAAAAGGGCTGCGGGACGAGAAAGGCGCCGGTCCGGCTGCCCCCGTGCGAACAGGGTGCAGCCGGAGACCGGCGCCTGAGGCTCGCTACTTCTGTGCAGCCTTGCCGAAGCGGGCCTCGAAGCGGGCCACGCGGCCACCGGTGTCGAGGATCTTCTGCTTGCCCGTGTAGAACGGGTGGCACTCGGAGCAGACCTCGGCTCGGATGGAGCCTTCGGTCAGGGTGCTACGGGTGGTGAACGACGCGCCACAGGTGCAGCTGACCTGGGTCTCGACGTACGTGGGGTGGGTATCGCGCTTCAAGGTGTCTCCTAGATTCGGGAGGGCGCCGGGTCGCAGGAGCCGAATTGCGCGCTGCGTGAACCGGGGCCGACAGACCAGTCTGCCAGGACCGGGCTGCCTGTCAAAATTCTGAGGACGCCTCCCTCAACGGAGGGGGGCCCGCATCTATTCCGCGGCCCGGCGGAACCCGTCCGACCGGGCGTTTCGGACTACTGGACGACCGTGCCGGCCGTGCCCTTGTCGCCGGCCGAGTTCGCGGTGGCCTCGGCGGGGACCTGCTGGTCGGCCAGCAGGGCGTCCCAGACCATCTTGGACTCCCTGGTGAGCGGGACGACCCGGTTGGGGTCACGGGTGTCCCCGGTCACCGGCAGGGTGATCATGTGCATGTTCTCGGGGCTGATGCCCTCCAGGCCCTGGGCGAACCCCATGAGGGACTTCACGTCGCCGAGCGCCTTGTCCGTGGTGATGGCCTTGGTGGCGGTGTCGGCCACGTCGAGCAGCTTCTTCGGGTTGTCGAAGACGCCGATGCTCTTGACCTGCTTGATCAGCGCCTTGATGAAGGCCTGCTGGAGTTGTATTCGGCCCAGGTCGCCGCCGTCGCCGACGCCGTGGCGGGTGCGGACGAGGCCGAGGGCCTGCTCGCCGTTCAGCCTGTTGGTCCCGGCGGGCAGGTTCAGGTGGCTGTAGTCGTCCTTGATCGGCTTGGTGGTCGTCACCTCGACGCCGCCGAGCTTGTCGATGATCTCCTTGAAGCCCGTGAAGTCGACTTCGAGGTAGTGGTCCATGCGGATCCCCGACAGCTTCTCCACGGTCGCGACCGCGCAGGCGGCCCCGCCGACGGTGTACGACTCGTTGAACATCTTGCGCGGGCCGCCCGGGTCGCTCTTGCCGTTCGAGAGCTTGCAGGAGGGCCTGGTCACGAGGGTGTCGCGGGGTATCGACACGACGGTGGCCTTGGTGTGGCCCTCGTTGAGGTGGACGATCATCGCCGTGTCGGAGCGTGCGGAGCCGCCGTCGTCATGGCCGTACTCCCCGTTGTCGCCGCCGCGGGAGTCGGAGCCGAGAACGAGGATGTCCATCGAGCCGTCGTCCACGTTCTGCGGGCGGTCCTTGCCGAGGGCGGCGTCGATGTCGACCGTCTTGAGGTTGCCGTTGAACTTGAAGTAGAAGTAGCCGAGCCCCGCACCGCCCAGGAGGACCACGCCGGCGGCGGTCCACGCGGCGATGACGACGGCCCTGCGGCGCGTGGCCGGCTTCCGTCGGCGTCGGCTCGCGCCGGCCCTGCGGCCGTGGCCCCTGTTGTCCTGGCTCATGCTCTGCTCTGCCCGCCTGTCTCTGCTCGGTACGCTCCCCGCTCCCTCAGACAAGGACGGGCGGAAGCCGTCCAGGGTTCCACGGCCCCGGGCGCGCGGAAACCGCCCGCCCCGTCGGGCCGCACCGGCCGAACACCGCGCGACACTCCTCCCACCTGCTGTTTTCCCCCGGGGGTGCGGGGTGACTCCGAGGGGCGACCGGCGTACGGAGTGTGGCAAAGGTCGCATCGGCGCACGAAGTGGCGTAGACCGCGCAAGGCCGCGCGGGGCCCGCGGGCCCCGTAGGCCCCATAGGCCCCATAGGCCCAGTAGGCCCGGACATGACGCGACCGCCCCCGTCGCGGGTGCGGCGGGGGCGGTCGGCGGTCACGCAGGTGGTGCTGCGGGGAGACGTCAGTCGTCGTTCTTGCCCGACGGGGTCGTCTTCGCGATCTGCATGAGGAACTCGGCGTTCGACTTCGTCTGCTTCATCTTGTCGAGGAGCAGCTCGATGGCCTGCTGCGAGTCGAGCGCGTGCAGCACCCGGCGCAGCTTCCAGACGATGGCGAGCTCCTCGCTGTTGAGGAGGATCTCCTCCTTGCGGGTGCCCGAGGGGTCCACGTCGACGGCCGGGAAGATGCGCTTGTCGGCGAGCTTCCGGTCGAGCTTGAGCTCCATGTTGCCGGTGCCCTTGAACTCCTCGAAGATCACCTCGTCCATGCGCGAGCCGGTGTCGACCAGCGCGGTGGCCAGGATGGTCAGCGAGCCGCCGTCCTCGATGTTGCGCGCGGCACCGAAGAAGCGCTTCGGCGGGTACAGCGCGGTCGAGTCGACACCACCGGACAGGATGCGGCCGGAGGCGGGGGCGGCGAGGTTGTACGCGCGTCCCAGGCGGGTGATGGAGTCCAGCAGGACGACCACGTCGTGACCCAGCTCGACGAGGCGCTTCGCGCGCTCGATGGCCAGCTCGGCGACGGTGGTGTGGTCCTCGGCCGGGCGGTCGAAGGTCGAGGAGATGACCTCGCCCTTCACCGACCGCTGCATGTCGGTGACCTCTTCCGGACGCTCGTCGACCAGGACGACCATCAGGTGGCACTCGGGGTTGTTGACCGTGATCGCGTTGGCGATCGCCTGCATGATCATGGTCTTACCGGTCTTCGGCGGAGCCACGATCAGACCGCGCTGGCCCTTACCGATCGGCGACACGAGGTCGATGATGCGGGTGGTCAGCACGCCCGGGTCGGTCTCCAGGCGGAGCCGGTCCTGCGGGTAGAGCGGGGTCAGCTTCTGGAACTCCGGGCGGCCGCGGCCGGATTCGGGCGCCATTCCGTTGACCGAGTCCAGGCGCACGAGCGCGTTGAACTTCTCGCGGCGCTCGCCGTCCTTGGGCTGACGGACCGCACCGGTGGTGTGGTCGCCCTTGCGCAGACCGGCCTTGCGGACCTGTGCGAGGGAGACGTACACGTCGTTCGGGCCGGGCAGGTAGCCCGAGGTCCGGATGAACGCGTAGTTGTCGAGGATGTCGAGGATGCCCGCGACGGGGATCAGGACGTCGTCGTCGGCGACCGGCGTCTCGACCGGGGCGAACTCGTCGCGTCCGCGACGGCCACGGCGGTCGCGGTAGCGGCCGCGACGGCCACGACGGCCGTCCTCGTCGAAGTCGTCCTGCGGGCCGTTGTCCTGACGGTCCCGCTCCTGGCGTCCGCCCTGCTGGCCCTGGCCGCCCTGGTTCGAACCCTGGCCCTGGCCGCGGCCGCCCTGCTGGCGGTCCTGACGGTCGGTCCGGTCCTGGCGGCCGCCCTGCTGGCCCTGGCCGGCCTGACCGGCCTGGCCCTGGCTCTGACCCTGGGCGCCCTGGCCCTGGTCGTCGGCCTTGGCACCGCGGTCACGGCGCTCGCGACGGCCGTCGGCGCGGTCGTTGCCCCGCTCGCGGCGGTCGCGGCGGCCGCGGCCCTCGCCGTCCTGGCCCTGGGCCTGGCCGGCGGGAGCGGTGGCGGCCTCGGCCTTCGCTTCGGCCTGTGCGGCCGGAGCGACGGTCTCGGGCTTCTGCTCCACCTGTACGGCGGCGGCGGGGGCCGAACCCTCGGGGCTGCCGGAGGGGGCGGTGGCACGCCGGCGGCGGCGCTCGCCGACCGGTGCGTCCTCTCCACCGCGCTCGGCTTCGCTCGCGCGGGAGGGGCCACCTGCGGGCTGGCCCGGGATGTCGATCTGGGCCTGCGCGGCGGTCTTCTCGGCGGGCGCCTCGGCGGCGGCCTCGCCCGTACGGGCCTTGCTGGTGGCGCGGCGCTTCGGCTTGGTCTCGCCGGCCTCGGCAGACGCCGCGGCGGGCGCGGAGGCCGCGGCCTTGGGGGCGCCGCTTCCCGCCTGCGCCTCCTTGATGACCTCGATCAGCTGGCCCTTGCGCATCCGCGCGGTGCCCCTGATGCCGAGGCCCGACGCGACCTGCTGGAGCTCGGCCAGGACCATGCCGTCAAGGCCGGTGCCGGAGCGGCGGCGCTTGGTCGGCGCGGCGCCCTCGGCGGGGGCACTGGTGTCGACGTTGGTGTCGGCAGCGCCCATCAGATCGGTGGTGTCGCTCACGAAGGGTCCTTCCCTGGAGCGGACGTCGGCCTGTCTGGCTCGGCGACCGGTTGTGCTGTCGACGGCAGTCCGTGATGAGGTGCGGACTGCAGCCGGGGCGGTGGTCCGCCGATAGAGATACGGCGGAGAGAAACGTGCAAACGTGCATGTGCGTGGGTGGTTCCGGCGAGAAGCCCCCGAGCTGGAAGCGTGGGAATATCACGCCGATTCCGGAGCGTGCTCGAAACTGCTGGCAGCGATCAAAGCAGTCGGGGAGGCTCCCGGAAGAAAGGTGGTCCCTGATAGGGACACTGAGCACCAAGCCATGGCGGCTTCGGATGCGCACTTGAGACTAACACTACCGGATCCAACAGACATTCCCCCTCTCCATCACCGGCTATCGAGCCCATCCGCGCGGGTTTCGCGCGGGCTCCGCGCGGGCGGCCTGCCCTGGCCGCCCGCCCCTGGCCGGCTGTGTCCTCTACTGCGCGGATCAGCCGCCCTGGGTTCCCAGCGGAAGTACGCTCGCGCCCGCGGCGTCGAGTGCGAGCCGGTTGGCCGCCCACCCCTCACCCGCGAGCCGTGCGACCTTGTCGGCCGCACCGTTGTCGACCAGCGCGAGGACCGTGGGGCCCGCGCCGGAGATCACCGCGGGAATGCCGTCCGCCCGCAGTCTGGCCACGAGCGCCACGCTCTCGGGCATGGCCGGGGACCGGTACTCCTGGTGGAGACGGTCCTCGGTGGCCGGCAGCAGGAACTCGGGACGCCTGGTCAGGGCCTCTACGAGCAGACCCGCGCGGCCCGCGTTGACGGCCGCGTCCACGTGCGGGACGGTGCGCGGCAGCAGGCCGCGCGCGGTCTCCGTCAGGACCGGCTTGGAGGGGACGAAGACCACCGGAACGATGGAATCGGCGGGCTCCATGCGGATCGCCTTGGCGCTGCCGCCGTCCATCCACGCGAGGGTGAAACCGCCGAGCAGGCAGGCGGCGACGTTGTCGGGGTGGCCCTCGATCTCGGTGGCCAGCTCCAGCAGCGCCGTGTCGTCGAGCTTGGCCTCTCCGCCTATGGTCACCGCGCGGGCGGCCACGATGCCCGCACAGATCGCGGCGGAGGAGGAGCCGAGACCACGGCCGTGCGGGATGCGGTTGGCGCAGACGACTTCGAGGCCGCGCGGCTGGCCGCCCAGCAGGTCGAAGGCGGTGCGCATGGAACGTACGAGGAGGTGGCTCTCGTCCCGCGGCAGGGTGTCGGCACCTTCGCCCGCGATGTCGATGTTCAGGCCGGAATCGGCCACGCGTACGACGACGTCGTCGTAAAGCCCCAAGGCCAGCCCGAAGGCGTCGAAGCCCGGGCCGAGGTTGGCACTGCTGGCGGGAACGCGCACCCGTACGGCGGCGGCGCGGAAGGCGGGACCGGCCATCTTCCGATGACACTCCTTGTGACTGTGCGAGACGGGATCTTCGCTGGCTCGCTGTGAATGTACTGGAGAACGTACGACACCCGAAGGCCCTGTGGGCAGCACCGCGGACATATGCGCGGCGGCGGATGTAAGTACAGCCTATCGAAGGAAGGTTCTTCTCCGACATAGGGCGCACAGCAGGCGCACGATGCGTGTCGTGGGCTCCGGCCGGATCCGGCCGGTTTCATACCGGGTTTCCGCCGTTTTTTGTGCCGTACGGCCCGAGTTGCCGGATTCCTCAGCCTTCGAGAGACTTCCGGAAAATCCGGCAACTCGGTTACTGCGGTACCACTGGGAGCTACGGCCGACCGTACTTCCGGGACGGCCCGCTGCTCCCGGTCAGACGAGACCGAGGCGGATGGCGGCGGCCTCCGCGTCGACCGGAATGGTGATCGGCTGCGGAGCGCCGGCGACCGCCCAGTCGGGGTCCTTCAGGCCGTTGCCGGTCACGGTGCACACGATCTTCTGGCCGGGGTCGACCAGACCGAGCTCGACGGCCTTGAGCAGACCGGCCACCGACGCGGCCGAGGCGGGCTCGACGAAGACGCCCTCCTGAGCGGCCAACAGGCGGTAGGCGGACAGGATCTGGCGGTCCGTCACCTCGTCGATGAAACCGCCCGACTCGTCCCGGGCCTGCAGGGCGTAGTCCCACGAGGCCGGGTTGCCGATGCGGATCGCGGTGGCGATGGTGTGCGGCTCCTTGACGATCTCGCCGCGCACGATCGGCGCGGAACCGGAGGCCTGGAAACCCCACACGCGGGGCGTACGGGAGGCCAGGCCATCGGCCTTGTACTCCTTGAAGCCCTTCCAGTACGCGGTGATGTTGCCGGCGTTGCCGACGGGCAGCACGTGGATGTCGGGGGCGTCGCCGAGCGCGTCCACGATCTCGAAGGCCGCCGTCTTCTGGCCCTCGATGCGTACCGGGTTGACGGAATTGACCAGCGCCACCGGGTAGTTGTCGGACAGCGCGCGGGCCAGATCCAGACAGTCGTCGAAGTTTCCGTCGACCTGAAGGATCTTGGCGCCGTGGATCAGGGCCTGGCCCATCTTGCCCAGCGCGATCTTGCCGCGGGGCACGAGGACGGCGCAGACCATCCCGGCGCGCACCGCGTAGGCGGCGGCGGAGGCCGACGTGTTGCCCGTGGAGGCGCAGATGACGGCCTTGGCGCCGTCCTCCTTGGCCTTGGTGATCGCCATGGTCATGCCGCGGTCCTTGAAGGACCCGGTGGGGTTGGCCCCCTCGACCTTGAGGTGTACCTCGCAGCCGGTGCGCTCGGAGAGCACCTGGGCGGGGACGAGGGGAGTGCCGCCCTCGCGGAGCGTGACCACCGGAGTCGTGGCCGTGACCGGCAGGCGGTCCCGGTACTCCTCGATGATGCCGCGCCACTGGTGGGTGCGATTGCTGCTCATGGGTCCTTACTCCCCTTCAACGCGCATGATGCTGGCGACACCGCGGACGGTGTCCAGCTTCCGCAGCGCCTCGACGGTCCCGGAGAGGGCGGCGTCGGGCGCACGGTGAGTGACGACGACGAGGGAGGCCTCGCCGTCCTTACCCTGCTGGCGGACGGTGTCGATGGAGACACCGTGCTCCGCGAAGGTGGTCGCCACCTGGGCGAGGACGCCCGGCTTGTCCGCCACATCGAGGCTGATGTGGTAGCGGGTGACGACGTCCCCCATGGGGCTGACCGGCAGCTGGGTGTACGCCGACTCGCCCGGCCCCTTTGCCTCGGCGAGCTTGTTGCGGCAGACGGCGACGAGGTCGCCGAGGACCGCGGACGCGGTCGGCGCGCCGCCCGCGCCCGGACCGTAGAACATGAGCCGGCCGGCGGCCTCCGCCTCGACGAACACCGCGTTGTACGCCTCGCGGACGGAGGCGAGCGGGTGGGTCAGCGGGATCATCGCCGGGTGGACGCGGGCGGTGACGGACTCGCCGTCGGCGGCGCGCTCCAGGATGGCGAGGAGCTTGATGGTGCAGCCCATGCGCTTGGCGGACGCGAAGTCGGCGGCGCTGACCTCGGTCATGCCCTCGCGGTAGACGTCGTCGAGGCGGACCCGGGTGTGGAAGGCGATTCCGGCCAGGATCGCGGCCTTGGCGGCGGCGTCGTAGCCCTCCACGTCGGCGGTGGGGTCGGCCTCGGCGTACCCGAGGGCGGTGGCCTCGTCGAGGGCCTCCTGGTACCCGGCGCCGGTGGAGTCCATCTTGTCGAGGATGAAGTTCGTCGTGCCGTTGACGATGCCCATCACCCGGTTGATCTTGTCGCCCGCGAGGGACTCGCGCATGGGGCGGACCAGCGGGATGGCGCCGGCGACGGCGGCCTCGTAGTACAGGTCCAGCCCGGCCGCCTCGGCGGCGGCGTGCAGCGCGGCGCCGTCCTGGGCGAGCAGCGCCTTGTTCGCCGAGACGACCGAGATGCCGTGCTCGAAGGCGGTGGTGATCAGGGTGCGGGCCGGCTCGATGCCGCCGATGACCTCGATCGCGACGTCGATGTCGCCGCGTTTGAGCAGCGCGGTCGCATCGGTGGTGACCAGGGCCGGGTCGATGCCCTCGCGCACCTTGGAGGGGCGGCGCACGGCGACGCCCGCGAGCTCGACGGGCGCGCCGATCCTGGCCGTCAGATCGTCGGCGTGCGTCGTCATGATGCGGGCAACTTCCGAGCCGACCACTCCACAGCCCAGCAGCGCCACCTTCAGCGGACGCGTACGCATCATTCGACCTACGCCTTTCGATCTTCACATCAGTACCTGTTGCGCGGTTTGCACCCCAGGTGTGAACCAGTCTCACTCAATGGACAACAGTTTCCACCCTCGGTCCATTGAGTGAGACACCTATTCCGGGGTCCGGGGGGCGTCCCCCAGAAGAATGCGTATCAGCCGAGGTCGAGACGCAGGAGATCCTCCTCCGTCTCCCGGCGGACGATGACACGCCCCTGGCCGTCGCGCACGGCGACGACGGGCGGGCGGAGCACGTGGTTGTAGTTGCTCGCCATCGAGCGGCAGTACGCGCCGGTGGCCGGGACCGCGAGGAGGTCCCCGGGGGCCAGGTCGGCGGGCAGGAACGCGTCCTTGACCACGATGTCGCCGCTCTCGCAGTGCTTGCCCACGACGCGCACGAGCATGGGCTCGGCGTCGGAGGTCCGGGAGACCAGGGTGACCGTGTACTCGGCGTCGTAGAGGGCCGTCCGGATGTTGTCGGACATCCCGCCGTCGACGGAGACGTACGTCCGCAGACCCTCCAGCGGCTTGATCGTCCCGACCTCGTAAAGGGTGAAGGCCGTCGGCCCCACGATCGCCCGTCCGGGTTCGACCGAGATCCGCGGGGCGCGCAGACCGGCCGCCTCGCACTCGCGGGCGACGATCTCGTGCAGGGCCTTCGCGATCTCGTGCGGCTCGCGCGGGTCGTCGGCGGAGGTGTAGGCGATGCCCAGCCCGCCGCCGAGGTCGATCTCGGGCAGCTCCACCCCGTGCTCGTCGCGCACCGCGGCGAGGAGCCGCACGACGCGCTTGGCGGAGACCTCGAAGCCGGCCATGTCGAAGATCTGCGAGCCGATGTGGGAGTGGACGCCGAGCAGCTCCAGGCTGTCGTGGCCCAGGGCGCGCCGTACGGCCTCGGCGGCCGACCCGTCGGCGACGGCGATCCCGAACTTCTGGTCCTCGTGCGCGGTGGCGATGAACTCGTGGGTGTGCGCCTCGACGCCCACGGTGACGCGGATCTGCACCGGCTGGCGCACGCCGAGCTCGCGGGCGGTGTGCGCGACGCGGGCGATCTCCTGGAAGGAGTCGAGCACGATCCGGCCGACGCCGGCCTCGATGGCGCGGGTGATCTCCGAGGTGGACTTGTTGTTGCCGTGGAAGGCGATCCGCCCGGCAGGCATCCCGGCGGCGAGCGCGGTGGCCAACTCCCCTCCAGAGCACACGTCGAGGTTGAGCCCCTCCTCCTTGAGCCACTTCACGACGGCCTTGGAGAGGAACGCCTTGCCCGCGTAGAAGACATCGGCGTCCGGCCCGAAGGCGTGCGCCCAGGCACGGCAGCGCGCCCGGAAGTCCTCCTCGTCGAGGAAGTAGGCGGGCGTACCGAACTCCTCGGCGAGACGGGTCACTTCGATGCCGCCGACGGTGACGACTCCCTCGGCGTTGCGGCTGACCGTGCGCGCCCAGATCTTCTCGTCGAGCGCGTTGAGGTCGGCGGGCGGCGGGGAGTAGTGGCCCTCGGGCATGACGTCGGCGTGGCGGGGCCCGGCGGGGTGTGCGGAACGGCTCATCTCGACATTCTCTCTTCGCAAATCATCCGGAACGCAGGCGAATCACATCGGATCCCATCCGATCACATGCGGTTCGCGGCATCACAGGTGGTGGTCGGGCACGTCTATGCCGAGCAGGGCCAGGCCGCCGGCCAGCACCGTCCCGGCGGCTTCGGCAAGGGCCAGCCGGGCACGGTGGGCGGCCGAGGGTTTCTCGTCCCCCTTGGGCAGGACGTGGTACTGGAAGTCGAGCAGGGCGTCGGCGATCACGACGAGCTGCCGGACGAGCCGCTCGGGCGCACGGTGGTGCGCGGCGGCTTCGAGCACGAGGGGATGGTCGAGAAGAGCACCGAGCAGGACGTCGGCGCCGTGCGCCTCTCCCGGCTCCCCGGGCTCACCGGGCTCGGCTCGGAACCCCAACTGCCCGGCATTGCGGGTCAGTGCCCGCACCCGGTCATGGGCGTACCGCACCCGGAAGAACTCGCTCGACTCGTCCTGGACGAGCAGCCACGCGGGAAACACGGGGGTCTCGTGCCCGGGGACGCAGAGCATCGCCCAGGCGGCGGCGTCGGCCCCGTAGCGGGAGCGGACGTCCCCGTCCCGCTTGGCCACGGGGGCGATGCGGGGGGCGGCGGCACGCTCTCCCCCCACCCCCTGACTGCGCACGATCCGCTGCACGGCCGCGTGCACCACACGCTCGCGCAGGGCCGCGCCGGAGGCGTCGACGAGCCCGGGGGTCGCGGGGGTCCGGCGCCCCTCGGGGGCGAAGCCGTACAGCTCCCCACCAGCCCGAATGCCCCGTACCAGCTCCCCAACGGAACTCTCTGCGAGTACGAAGTTCAGGAACCCGGCGCCGGTGATCTCCACGCGCTCGATCCCGGGCAGGCCCGCCAGCCGCGGAGCCAGCACCTCGGCCACTCCACGGGGCGCGACCCCGGCACCCTTCGCCACCCCGAACGCGACGGGCGAGGCGTAGTCCCCCACTCCCCCGGGCCGGGTCCGCTCGACGACGACCCGCTCGGGTACGACCACACCCGCGGGCAGCTCCCCGTCCTCGACGGCGCGGCGCAGGGCGCGCACGACGGAACGGGAGAGGTCAACGGGGGTCACGTGACCAGCCTAGGCGAGAAGCCCCCACGTCATGCGAAGGGTTTCGCCATGTGAACAGCGGGCCCCGAAGAAGGGGCCGGAAGAGCCGGAAGGACCGGAAGGTCCTGAGGGGAAGGGGTCATCCCCTCCCCCTACCGGCGGGAGCACCCTTCCTCTCCCTCCGGTCGCGGCGCTCGATGAGCCGGTGCACGACCCGCACCAGCTCCGCGGGCTCGAAGGGCTTGGCGAGGAAGGCGTCCACGCCGGCGGCGATCCCGGCCTCGACCTCGTTCTGCGTACAGGCACTCACGATCGCAACGGGCAGGTGCCGCGTCCTCGGGTCGGCCCGCAACTGCGCGGCAGCCCCGAACCCGTCCAGGCGGGGCATGACCACATCAAGGGTGATCACATCGGGGAGCACGTGATGAACAACGTCCAGGCACTCGGCACCATCGTTCGCGGTCACGACCTCGAAGCCCTCCAGCTCGAGATTGACCTTGATCAGCTGCCGGATGACCTTGTTGTCGTCGACAACAAGCACCCGGCCCGAGGCGCCCGACACAACTCGAGAGTAGGTCCGCCCCGGCCCCCGCGTCCGGGTTTTTGCCACTTCCACCCCCTCCGGGCGACCCACGTCCCCCTCCCCGTCAATCCGTTCCTGATCACCGTCCGGAAGCTGGTAGTGTTCAACCCGTCGCCGCAACACCAGCGACAGCGCCCCCGTAGCTCAGGGGATAGAGCAACGGCCTCCGGAGCCGTGTGCGCAGGTTCGAATCCTGCCGGGGGCACTTCGCAGGAAGTGCCCAAGACCCCGCCATCAGCGAGTTCGCTGAGAACGGGGTCTTCGCGTATGTGCAGTCGGCCGCCGTGTCGGGCAAACCGCCCCCGGTCGCCTCCCGTTGGTCGTCGAGGCGCTTCGCCTGGTGAACGGGCCGTCCTCTTCTCGTGCTCCCGGGCTCTCGGCACCCTCTCGTTCCGGTGGTCCGTACGAAGGACCTGGGGGTGGGTCTGTGGGTTTTGGGGGGTGGGGGGCGGGGGTGCGCGTGCGTAGGTTGGAGGTGAGGCCACTTTGGGTTGCTGGTCTGGGGCTTTGTGGCGTGCTCTGACGGTGAGGATGGGGCGGCGCGGATGCGTGACTTGGTGGAGACGGCGCGGCAGTGGGTGGCCGAGGGGCGGGTCGGGTTCCTGGCCCGGCCCGTGACCGAGCAGGGGTTCGGGCCGCGGGATCCGGCCGGGGCCGTGCTCGTGGATGCGCGCGGGGAGTGCGTCGGGGCCCTGTACCGGGGGGTGTTCGACGCCGAGCTCGTCGCGGAGGCCGCGGCCATGGGGGCCGGGGTGACCGCCCGGGTGTGTGAGGTTTCCGTGGGGGCCGGGGAAGCTGTCGAGGCCAAGCTGACGTGTGGCGGGCAGGCCGAGGTGCTGTTGCAGCCGCTCGGCGCGATTCCCGCCGAGTGGTGGGAGCTGCTCGGGCAGGGGGTCGGCGTCGCGCTGGTGACCCAGCTCAACGAGCGGGCGAATCAGGCCGTCAGTGTCGTGGTGCGGGGGGCCGACCAGCCTTCCGGTGACGCCGAGCGGCGGGCCGGCGAGCTGCTGCGGACGCGGCGGCCCGGTCGGGACGCGCTGTACGCGGGCTCCGGACTGGTGCTCGTGGAGGCGTACCCCTCGGCTCCGTACGTGGTGATCGGCGGGGGCGGGGAGCTGGCCGAGGTCATCGAGGCGCAGGCCCGGCTACTCGGGTGGGAGGTGAGTGTCGTCGCGTCCGTCGGAGAGGCGGAGAAGCTGCTCGACGCGCGGAGGGACGCTGCTTGCCTGGCCATGCTGAGCCATGATCCGGACTTCGACGTGCCGACGCTGCGCACCGCGCTCGCGCTCGGGATTCCGTACGTCGGCGCGCTCGGCTCCCGCAAGACCACCGCGCGGCGCCGCGAGGGACTGCTCGCGGCGGGGGTGAGCGAGGAGCGGCTGCGGACGGTGCACGGGCCGATCGGGCTGGATCTGGGCGGGCAGACCCCGGCGGAGACGGCGCTTGCCATCTGTGCGGAGATCCTGGCGGTGCTCGGGGGGCGCGAGGTGCGTGGCGTGCGGGACGCGGACGGACCGCTCAAGGGCTGAGCCGATCCGACCTCCGCATCGCATGACACCCCACCGCACCGGCGGCCATGGGGTGGAAAAGTCGCTGATGCGGGAAAATAGGTTGTATGGACACGACTCTGATCTTCCTCGCGGTGGACAGAACACTGACCAACATCGCGTGGTTCCTGGTCGTCGGGCTCATCGTGGTCGGCTTCCTGCTCGGCGGTTTCATGCTGGGCAAGCGGGTCCGGGCACAGGAACCCGCACCCCCCACTCCCGAGAGCCAGCCGCACCTGCCCGAGGGCGGTGCCGTGCACGAGGTGCGCGAGGAACGGGACTACGTGGAGTTCCCCGAGAGCGGGCTGCGCCCGCACGAGATGCAGGGCTACGGAAACTTCGGCTCCACCACCTCACTCCATCCGGAGGAGGTCCGGGCCCGGCGGGAATCGGGCCACAGGCACGTCGAAGGGCCGGGCCCGCACCCGCAGCCCGGATCTCCGCCCAACTCGGGGCGGGGTGCGCACGACTGATCCGCATGGACGACTGATCCGCCGAGGACGATCGGTCCCGCCGATCCAGTAGCCGACCCGCTGACCCGTGGCGAACCGCGCCGCGGGTCAGAGGTCTGTGCGCAGGCGCAGCACCTCCGGGGGCGGGTGGCGGGTCGAGGCGTGCCGGACCTCGGCCGTCAGGGGCGGGTCCAGGGGGTGGAAGGGGACCTCGCCCAGGCCGATGGCCGTGATGGTGGCGCCCTGAGAGGTGCGCGGGGTGCGCCCGGCCACCGCCGCCGCCACCTCGGCGCGCAGCGCCGCCGTCAGCGGGCTCGACACCAGCGGGGTCTCGTCCCCGACCGGCAGGACCAGGACGAGGGCAAGCGGGCGGGCGGCGGTGCCCGTGTAGCCGACCACCGCCGCGTCGCGGACGTTGGTGTGGCGGAGCTTTTGCCAGCCCCGCCGGCCGGCGGGGTAGGGCTGGTCCAGCCGTTTGACGACCAGGCCCTCGATGCCGCTGGCGGGCAGGGTCTCGTACCAGGTCTCCGCCAGCTCCGGGTCCGTGGTCATCGGGACCGGCTGGAGCGGCGGGCCCAGGGGCAGGAGGAGGTCTACGAGGAGGGCGCGCCGGCGTTCGTAGGGACGGGCGCGCAGGTCCAGTCCGGCCAGTTCCAGTACGTCGAAGGCCGCGTACGAGGCCGGCAGCGTCTGGGCCAGCACGGCGGCCCGCGCGGCCGAGGCGGCGGCGGCCCGGCGCTGTACGAGCGCGAAGTCGGTGCGGCCCGCGTGCCAGACCACCACCTCCCCGTCGAGCACCGTCCCGGCGGGCAGCTGGTGCGCAGCCGCCGCCAGGTCGGGGAAGGCCGCGGTGACGATCCGGCCGGAGCGGGCCTGCAGGGCCACCCCGTCGGCGGTGCGGATGACGACGAGGCGGTGACCGTCGTTCTCCAGACTTCGATGTGTCTCATGAGACACACGATGGGCGTCAGCGCGGGGACGGGCGCCCGTCTGTTTCTAGCGGGTTGCAGGAGAGCCGGTACGACGGGGATTTGGGGAGCCACTGGTTTGGGCGGTGAGTTTGGGAGCCACCCGGTGTGATGGTGTATGACATGCCGCTGTTGGCGTAATGAGCCCTTTGGGCTGTTTGGCCGTTCAACCTGTGCTTGTTGATCACGGTCTTGTCAGGAGACCTGGACCGGTGCGCACAGGTCACGTGAGTGGATCTTTGAGTGGAGCCGCCGGGGCAAGCGGCTCGATCCGGCGTTGTCGGGTCGTTGCCGGCCCAGCGGTATCGGGTGTCGCGGAACACGGTGGCGAAGGCGGCGTGTCCGGTGCCGGCGAAGCGGAGAAGCCGCCGCCGCGCGAGAGCGTGCTGGAGCCGGTGACGGGCTTCATTGACGCGATGCTGCGCTCGGATCTGGTGGCACCGACAAAGCAGAAGCACACCATCCCTTGAACAATGCTTTGGGTGAATGAGACACAACAGCTGATTACAGAGGGTGCAGACATGAGCGGCCCGCAGAGCCTTGGCGAGCAGCATGAAGGAGCCGGAACGGCGGGCCCCTTCCGAGACAAGAATCAGATTGCGTGGGAAGTGGCATGTCTGTTCGTTGGTGCAGTTCTAGGTCTCGGGCTTCAGATCGGATGGGAACTGCTTGACAAGTCGATCTTGAATAGGCCACCGACTCCAGCAGAGAAGGCGCAGAAGCTCGATGTTGGGAAGTCCGAGGAGTTCTTTCGAGACACTTTGGGAGAGGTGAGGGACGAGAGCGTTTTGAAAAGTGAGGACGGGTTGCATGTATTCATCTGGGATGGCGATGACTATCTCATCAAGGCCATCTCGGATTCGGGTCGTACAGTCGTCGCATACTCCCTGACGGCAAAGACGGATAAGTTCATTCCAAAGCCTCCGAAGCCTGAGGAACGGCCAGAGGGAGAGGAAATGGGACGCAACCTGGGGAAGCCTTTCGAAAATCTGGTTGGTTCTGCCCACTTCTTTGACGTATCCGCCGGCGGAACCCGGTCCGAGTGGCGTTGGGCTGAAGTGCATGGGCCTGCGGGTGCCACCAGAGAGAAGACTTACCTCTTCGCCGCTAAGTACAACGAGTACCGAGGGGCAGAGCGGGAGCCTACTACCGGAACCTCGCTAACAGATTTGCTTATCCGGGCCGAACGCATCCCGGGAAATAATTGCGTGGGCGAATACTGTGAGTTGACTGACGCTGAGAACAATCCCGACATCGCCGAGGTGCGTCGACGGCTGACTGTGTCCACGGTCGCTGTACTCCAGGAAGGATTCGAACTGAAACAGCTACCCGCGGGCTTTGAGTTTGGCCTTCCCGGGACATAAACGCGAGGTGCCTAGGGGGCAGCGAAGCGTTGGTTAACGCAGGGCCGCACGCCTGGGCCTGGCTGATGCCATCACACCCGCGAACACTCCCGCCTCCTTGAAAGCACCACCAGATGTCACCCGATAGCGGTGGCTCCCACCCGTCTCAGCCCTGGGACTCTGGCAGCGGGGCGGTGATGACCAGGCCCTCGTCGAGCTTCGCGACCACGGCAGCAGCGAGGGGCGGAACGTAGTGGGTAGCCCACTGCTCGACGGAATCCAGGAAACCGACGAGACGCTCCTGAACGGAGCCCAGGAGTTCCTGCAGCTGAGCCCGAGGTATGTCGATGGGGAGCCCCTCCGGATGGTCCGCATCGGGCCACAGCCGGACGATCTCCCCGACATGCTCGACGCGTGGTGCGGGGTCGTGCCCAAGCCACGGCTCCTCGCCGTTCATCAGATCAAGCCAGTCCCGCCAGTTCTCCATGCCGAAGCAGCATCCTGGTGGTCCGGTAACTCCGGTGGCGGCGTCCCGGATCCTCAGGCCCCCGGGAGCGATGACGCACTCCGCTGTCGCCAGTCGGCCGACCTGTTCCATGGCGTCCACGGGGTCGTGGGCTCCACGCTCGCGATGCCCCTTGTTGTAGTTGGTGAGGATCGCCATGGCAGTGCCGACCTCTTGGGGCGACAGCTGGCCGGACAGGGCCAGGAGACGGTCTGGGGGTGAGTCGGCGATGGGCCACAGAGCGAAGTCGGCGGCTTCGTAGGTTTCCAGCACGGCATCCATGATCAGCACGCCTCCAGTGTCGCCGTCAGCTCATGCGGACGCCTCGCCTTTCTGGGGGAGGTTCGACTTGCCGGTGTCCCGAGTCGGTCCCGTCCGGCGACGGCTCGTAGGATGCCGGCCGTGGCGCGATTCAGCGAAGTCAAGGCAGCCTTGTGGAGCGGCGGAACGTACGGTGTCCAGCCGTCGCTGACGGACGAGGTCGTCAGGGACGCCGAGCAGGCGCTCGGCCTGGCGCTTCCTTTCTCGTTGCTCGATCTCTTGCGAGTCCAGAACGCTGGCAAGGTGTCCTCTGACTGGAACGCCTTTCCGACCCTCCAGCCGACTTCATGGAGTGCGGACCATGTGCCTTTCGGTGAACTGATGGGAATCGGTCCCCGAGAGCGGACGGCCTCTGCGCTGGCCACCCCGTACCTGGTTGAGGAATGGGACCTGCCCTCACCGATTGTGCTGATCTCCGGCGACGGCCACTATTGGATCGCACTCGACTACCGGGAGTGTGGAAGGCGGGGGGAGCCCTCGGTCATATGGCTCGATGCCGACCTTGATTCTGAGCTGCAGCTTGCCGTGGACTTCCGATCATTTGTCGAAGGTCTCAGTTCCGTCGCGAGCTTCGGAACCGACGGCGGCTCCGGACCCGGTGGCCTGTCTTGACGCAGTGACGCGAGGGCCCCACGGGGCAGTCGCGGCGAGGCAGGGGGACGTCAGCTCCAGGGCGCGATTGTCTTGGCCGACCGCCATGTGGTCGAGCCAGCGTTCATACCAGTCGAGGAAGTCTTTGGCAGAGGACACGTTCGGCCCCCAGAAGCCATCGGAATTCCCGGTCAGGATGCGTCCGGTGAGTGGGCCCGTCACGGCGATGAGGCAGAGGTCCGTGCAACCCATCTCGATGATGTGCAGGAACAAGTCACGCTCCTGCTCGCCGCGATGTGCTGGAGTGAAGCCACGGGGAGCCTCCGGTGCCTCTCGAGGGTCCATCGTGAACAGCCGGCAGTTCTCCAGCGGGATGAAGCCGTAGAACGGTGATGCTCCGGTCGCGCCAAGACTTGTGAGGAACTGCCGGTAGGGATCCGGAAGGTCGATGCGGTGCTCAGCTTCGAATGCGCTGACCTGCGCTTCGCTCAGGCGTGGGCCGAGTCGAAACGCGTGGTGCTCTTCACCGAAGGAGTGGCTGCGGCGCGGCTGAAACGGGATCTGGGCCAGCTTGCGCCGCAACCGGGTTATGCGCGAGTCCATGGGAACTCTTCTCTCGTCGCCCACAACCTATCGCGCTCGCTTCGGGCACGGGGGTCGGGCTCGGCATCCGGCGCCTCACCCATCGAACCGGACACGCACGAACTTGGCTGTCTCGTGGCGACCGACCGTCTCGCGGACTTCAACCAGGACGGGCTCGATGACCACCGTCACGGTCCCGTGATCGGGATGTTCTGTCCGGGCGCCCAGGAGACCGCGTACCGATTCCCCGACTTGTCGTGCTTGCATCCCTGTCAGGCGTGGAGAGGTCTTCACCGTTCGCCCGTCGGACAACTCCACGAGAACGCCGTGCGGTCGCTCCACCGGGCCGAATACGCCGATGATCCTGCCGTCTCGGGTATCGGAGTGCCTGATCTTTCTCCAAGCCCATGTCTCTCCGGCCTGATAGGTCGAACTGAGTGACTTCGCCACGATTCCTTCGACGCCCACGGCCCCCATCTCGCGAAACCAGAGGCGCGCGGTCTCTTCGTCCAGTGTTGCCAGCACACGCTGAAGCGGGGGCTCGGCGTCGACCAGAGCTCCGCCGAGAAGCTCCCACCTCTTTGCCAAGGGCAGAGCCCTGACGTCCTTCCCTGGGACGGCGAGGATGTCGAAGGCGATGTAGTAGACCGGAATTCCCGACCGCTCGCGATCGGCGCGGGACCGAAGGAGATCAGTGAAGGTCAGTCGCCCGTCACGGTAGGCGCAGAGCTCCCCGTCCAGGACGATTCCAGGCGGTAGATTCTCTTGCAGGTATGCGGAAACCTGCGGGAACTCTCTGGTGAGGTCCCTCCCGGATCGCGACTGCAAGAACACTCTTCCGCTCTCCAGGATGAAGGCGAGCGCGCGGAACCCATCCAGCTTGAGGGAGTACTGAAGACCCCCCGGCATACTGTCCTGGTCAGGGATCTCATCGGCTGGCCGCGGACGCATGACATCTAGGGGCGGTTGAAGGATCACCGTCGGCGAGCTCTCATCCATTCCGCCAGGGTCTGTCTGCCCGGTCTTCGGAACGGAGTGGGGCTCGCCGGTCCGGTTGGTCTGTCACCGGAACAGCCTCACCTGCGCGGGCTCGAAGGTCATTCACGGATGGCGTGAGCGCGGTGCAGTGGGATGACGAGGGCCGATCGCTTGGCCAGTTGTTCGCGGAATGCCGCGTTCTCGGCCAGCAGAGTCGCGATGACGGTGGCAGCAGCGTCGACCTGGTCCTCGAGCAGTCGGCATTCCTGGCGGCTTTTGCGGAGCTTGCTGCGAACCTCCATGAGTTCCTCGCGCCGCTGTCGATCCAGGGCGCCGGCCGGGCTCTCGTCGACTCTCCTGTCCCATTCGGCGAGGACTGAGGTTGCGCGGTTCATGGTGGCTCGGCTGATGCCGGCCTCGCGCCAGAGATTGTTCTTGGTGAGTGCGCCGTCGGTTCGGTTCGGCTTGCCCGACAGGAGCCGTTCCATGGCTTCCTGGAGCGCTTGCTCGGCCTTGGGTGACACGGTCACTGGTCTGCCCTCTTGATCATGAGCTCGACATCCTGCAGTTGCGCGCCGAGCAGGGCCCGCCGGTTCTTGGGAATCTTGGGTGTGTCCAGCAGCCTGAGCAAGGAGGAACGTTCGGCCTGCCAGATGGGCAGGTGCTCAGGACCGAGGACGCTGTTGGCGCACCGGGATGGCTGCTGAACTTGATTGGGTGATGTCGGGTTGATCGTGGTCAGTCGTCCATGATCAGACCGGTTCCTGCGAGGCATCCGTCGACGAGGTGTGGTCGGTACTGGATCTGCTTGAGGCTTCGCTTCACGGCTT